>NZ_JYDF01000056.1:0-12149 GCF_003263525.1 Rahnella sp. NRRL B-41462
TAAAACCCCCTCCCAACCTCCCCCCTTCGCAGGGGGAGGAGGAAAGATAAAAACATTCTGTCGTTGAATTTAAGATCGTGCGGGCGATTCAGAAATCTTGCTGAACGGAGCGGCTTCGAGACCTGTGGCTCGAAGACCGAGAGAAGGCACCGCAAAGCGGCAAGATTTCCAGCCTGTCTCTGCGGCAACTGAAACATAGCCAGCACGCGATAGCGCTTGTTGAAAAGCGAAGGGAGATCCAAGAGGGAAAAAGCACTTTTCCCTCTTGGTCGGTTTCGGCGCGAAAGGCTCTGCGATAACAGTTATTGAGAAACCGAAATATTCCCGATCAAGCCTCCACGGCCAGTGAAAATCCAAAATTTGCACCTTTATAAAAGGGGGGCAAGCCGCTATTGCAGCGGCTCCTGCAATCTAAACCCGGCGATAGGATCTTCAATCTCAGTCTTGCGCTTGTCCTGCCACAAATTCATCCTCGCCCGCAGCGAGCCGCTGAGTTCATCGTGAACCTGCTTCGCCGCCTCAGATTCCGGGTTCAGCTCGAGCACGAATTCCATAAATTTATCCGCGATATAACGGTTTTTCTTCACGCCGGTACCGGTCAGCCAGGCCATGCCAAGGGTATAAGCGGCTTCGGCGCGATCCGGGTGTGCGGCGTTATGCAGAATTTCCGGCAGCCAGACTTCTGCTGCCTGACGTTTCTCGGCATCGGAGCCATTATCCAGCGCGCAACTGGCGCGATAGTAGGCGGCGGACAGGTGCCCGGCGTCTATCGCGCGCTGATACCACTGCATCGCCTGTTCATAATCCGGTTCGCCGCTCAGCCCGTCGCGCAGCGCGTTAGCGCAGGTAAACATAGCCGGAACCATGCCAGAGCGGGCGGCGCTGAGCACACAATCCATCGCATTACTGTCATTGTGATAATGCTCAGGCACATCATGGTGCCAGCCGTTGCGGTAGAAGAAATACAGCTCGTAGCAGTGAATGGCACTGCCGTGGCGCGCCATGCCGGTCATCAGAAAATGAGCGGCATCGATGTCGTCATTGATTGCCATATCATGCGCCAGCGTGACCAGATCGCTGACCGGTTGTTCATCCCCCGATTGCTGGATAAGCGACCATGCGTGTTCCATCAGCCCTTCACTTAACTCTGGCCGGGCTGGCAGTCCGTACAATCCGAATTGCAGCGCCGTCGCCGCAAACGCGACCAGCACCGGATCATTCGCCTGGCTCAGGCCGCGGGTCAGTAACTGAGTGAGTACCGGCAAACCTTCTTCATGACCGTTTGCCAGCACGGCGCGGGAAATAAACATGCGGGCAGAATGGCCCGGCATCGCCTGCGGTGAAACGGTGAACAATGCGTCATAAACGGTCAGGCCGGCCTGATCATCATCCTGCCAGTAAGCGGTACAAATGCCGGCGAGATCCAGCAGGCGGATGCGGGTTTCAGGCGTGAGGGGCTGAGCCAGTAAAGTCGCCAAACGCTGCTGGAGTTCCTGCGCCCGCGGTGATTCCCGTTCTGCAATATCGCCGGATAGCGCATCGCACAGCGCGTTCGCACGAAACTGGTTACGTTCTTCATCGCTGAATTCCGCACACAGCGGGCTGTCGATAATCAGCATCTGTTGCTCGTCGCTGCCGCCCCAGAACGCGGAATGGAATAACAGGTAGGATTCCATCGTGCCGACGTCGGCGTGACGCACGGACATCGCCATGCGCAGCCAGTAATCCAGCGCTTCTTCACCGGTTTTTCGGGTTTGCTGTAACGCGGCAGGTAACATTTGCGGCCAGTGTGTGGCAGGTTCGAACCCGAGGGCGTGGATATGCGCCACCCCGGCTTGCCAGATTTCACTGTCCTGAATCGAAAACTTCTCATGCAGGGGCTTGGGGATTTCGCCAGCGAAAAGAGATTTCAGCCAGTAAGGCTCACCGAAACCCCCGCTGAGATTCATCAGATGGCGGAACGCATGAGTCGGGCGCGGGTGTAATTCGATGGCGCGTAAAAACGCCAGCACGGCGTAATCGCAACACAACTGGGCACCGAGCCACTGGTGATCTTCAATTTCATTTTCGCCCTGAGACTGGCGGATCAACCAGGCATTTTCATGCCAGACCATGCCCAGCAATACGTGAGCGTGGTAGCTCTGCGGGCATTGCTGCGCCCAGTCACTGAGAACTTCCAGCGGATTAAGTGCAGGCGATTCCGTACCGGTAAACAGAGTGGCCGGATGCATCAGCAGGCCGTAATCGCTTTGGCCTTCGCCCTGATTCTGCCAGCCACGCATCAGTGACAACAGCCACTCGTCGAGTTTTAGAAAACGGCGGGTTGCCAGAAGCATTCTGGCTTTGGATATGTTGTCTAGCTGATCCTGTTGTGGCATGAGGTTCCCTGAACGGTTGAATAAAGAAGCTGTTGCGTGGCACCGCAGTTTATCGGTCTTCCCGGCGGTGATCAGCGGGATTGGTCTGACTTTGGCTATAGTAACGGATCTGAAGTGTCGCTGACCAACAAAGCCTCTCCACAATATCGATTAATAATTTTCCGAAAATACCTTATTAATTTAATGGATTAGATATCGAATATTAAGAAAATCGAAATTCAAAAGATGGAGATAATGTGAAGTAATTATGGAGAAATACAGTCAGCGGGCGCGATATAATCAATGATGAATATCACAGAGTGATATTATATCTTTGTAAATCAAAAAAACCGGCCACAAAGGGCCGGCTGTTGTTTCCACAAAACGGGGAATGAGGGTAATTGAATAACAAATAATGATGATAGCGAGAGAGAGTATATATTATTGCTGAATGTATGATTTATCACTTAGTGCGGTAACGGGTTTAATTAATTAATTGATATATATCATTTTTTAATTAAATTAGCTTTGCGTGCTTTATTTTAACAAAAATAAACAGACGTAAATTTACGCAAAATTAATATATTGTTACATATTCTAATATATACGTAATGTCTTCACTAATTTCGTATCATTTTCTTTCTGGATTAAAAGAATCTATATCATGAGAATGGAACTGCCATGTCGGGCCAACATTTATACAGATACAAAAAACGTTATGCAGATTTAAAGCGGTAAAAAAAACTGTACTTTACATTTAGTGGCACGGTCCGACACCTATCGAGGACAAAAAAATGAAAATCCGTGTTCTTTCACTCATGATCCCTGCTTTAGTGGTGGCGGGATCAGCAAGTGCGGCAGAAGTTTATAATAAAGATGGTAATAAACTGGACCTGTACGGTTTAGTGGATGGCTTGCACTACTTCTCTAACGACAAAGGTTCTGATGGCGATCAGAGCTACATCCGCCTTGGTTTCAAAGGCGAAACCCAGATTACTGATCAACTGACGGGTTACGGCCAATGGGAATATCAGGTTCAGGCTAATCAGGCTGAAAGCTCTGATGACGGTGACCGCGCATTTACCCGTTATGGTTTTGCAGGTCTGAAATTTGGCGACATGGGTTCATTCGACTACGGTCGTAACAACGGCGTGATGTATGACGTTGCCGCCTGGACCGACATGCAGCCTGAGTTCGATGGTTCCACTTATGGTGCTGACCAGTTCCTTTATCAGCGTACCAACGGCGTGGCAACTTACCGCAACGACAATTTCTTTGGTCTGGTCGATGGCCTGCACTTTGCCCTGCAATATCAGGGTAAAAACGACAGCGGCGGCGGCGAACCAGGTACCCGTGATGTGCTGACACAGAACGGCGACGGTTACGGTATGTCGCTGAGCTACGATATTGGCGCGGGCGTCAGCGTAGCGGGTGCCTTCTTCAACTCTGACCGTACTGACGAGCAGAACTCTGCACCGGGTATCATGGGCGACGGTAAAAAAGCCGAAGGTTACACCGGTGGTCTGAAATATGACGCGAATAACGTCTATCTGGCTGCGATGTTTACCCAGGCTTACAACGCTTCCCGCTTCGGTTCCACCGATTCAGAAGCTTACGGTTATGCTAACGAATCCCAGGCATTTGAAGCCTATGCAAGTTATCAGTTCGATTTCGGTTTGCGTCCGTTCGTAGCTTATAACCAAACCCGCGGTAAAGATTTAGGTTCAGACCGTCTGGGTAATAACTACCAGGATCAGGATCTGGTTAAATTTGTTGACCTCGGTGCGACTTACTACTTCAACAAAAACATGTCAGCCTACGTTGACTATAAAATTAACCTGATCGACAGCAGCACCTTCACCGACAACGCTGGCATCAATACCGATGACGTGACGGCGGTAGGTCTGGTGTATCAGTTCTAAGCGTGCCTTTCTCAGACACAGAATAGCGCTTAGCAGTAAAGAATAAGCAGTAAAAGAACGCGGCCTCTGATGGCCGCGTTTTTTGTGGGTTTCTGACAGCTTCAGGCAGATTTCTGATGGATGAGATGCAGCGGGGGAGAGACATCAAGTTTGATGTCAGGGTTCTGGCGGAATTCATGTGGCGTTATGTTGAAACGCTTGCGGAACATGTAGGTGAAATGCGATTGCGAACCAAAACCGAAATCCATAGCAATGTCAAAAATCGGGGTTTCACTGCTGCTCAGCTGATAAACAGCACTCGCCAGACGGCGTTCCCTGATGTACTTCCCCAGAGAAATGCCTGTCGATTCTTTGAACAGTTTTTGCATGTGCCAGAGCGAATAGCCTGAATACTCAGCCAGTTCTTCAAGATGGATCACACGACCAAGATGGCCTTCAATCCATTTGCTGAGTGCGCAGACGATAGCGATATGAATGTCTTGAGCCATAACCAGTCTGTATTAAGGTTGAATATCGCTATTATACACGAGTTCGCCAGGTTGGCGTGGCAGCTGTTGCTCAGAGATGTTCAGGGGTTGGGCAGACAATAATAGCCCGGTGGGCAGGACTGTAATGACAGCCGCGCGGGCCATGTTTTAACGTAACAGGATCCAGTGGATCAAACGGGCGATGCCATCGTCCACCACGACTATCCCGACGAGAATAAGAACAATCAAAACCACAAAGTTCTTACCGGTTGGCAAAATGATGTCTCCCTTTATCCCTTTTCAGGGAACGGAACTCAGTTACCAGGGGCTGCTGCCCTGCATATTCAGTGCAATCACACCCAGACAAACCGCAACAAAGATCAAAAATACGATAAGAAGCCGTTTCATTCTTTTTTTACAGAGCCTGCGCTCTTCCTCCACAGTGAGTCAGCCAGCAATTTCTTTAGCCACAAACACTGCGAACGTTAACCGCTTATTTCTGCGAGATCCAGTCTGTCAGAAATTTTTAATCTTTTTGCTCGCGTTTGATTAACCGTCTGTGGCCGGGCGACGTACCAGATCGGTTTTCTGCCCGCCATTAATCACCGTCGTTGGTGGCGTTTCCGGCACCAGCGCATCCGGCGCAATGTTCATGTGGTTAAGGATTTCGCCCATAATCTGCCCGAAAATCGGGCCTGCAACCGAACCACCGAAGTGCTTGCCCGCTTGCGGATTATTGACCATCACCACCAGTGCAACACGCGGATTACTGGCAGGCGCAACACCGGCAGTGTAGTTGATGTAACCGCCGTCGTATTTGCCACTGGCTCCCATTTTTTCCGCCGTACCGGTTTTAATCGCCAGACGGTATCCCGGCACCGCAGCGCTGAGGCCGGAGCCGCCGGGCAGGGCGTCACTTTCCATCATATGAATCACGGTTCTGACCACGTCAGCCGACATCACACGGGTGCCAAGCACCGGCGGCGTGACTTTGGTTATCGACAGCGGTCGGTAAATACCTTCGGCACCAATCGTGGCGTATTCACGGGCGATTTGCAGTGGCGTGACGCGCAGGCCGTAGCCAAAGGAGAAGGTAGCGCGCTCGATATCAGCCCAGCGGTCACGGTGGAGCGGGAAATAACCACTGCTTTCGCCACCGATACCCAGATCTGTCGGTTTGCCCAAACCAAAGGACTGATAAAGCTGAACCAGTACACTGGCAGGCATCGCCAGCGCAATGTGCGACACCGCAATGTCACTGGATTTTTGCAAGATACCGGTGATGGTCAGCGCTGGCCAATGACCAACGTCGCGGATCAGGTGGCCGTTAACGGTATACGGATGGGTATCGAGAACGGAATCCGGACGGATCATATGGCGGTTCAGACCCGCCATCACCACCAGCGGTTTGACCGTCGAACCCGGTTCGAAACTGTCGCTGATCGCCACATTTCGCATGTCTTTTGCCTGAACACCGGCATAGTTATTGGGATTATAGGACGGATAGGACGCCATCCCTAAAATCTCACCGGTATTCACATCCACCAGAACAGCAGCACCGGATTCAGCCTGGTTAAGCGTAACGCCATCGCGCAGCCGCGAGTACAAAACGTACTGCATAAAACTGTCGATACTCAGGTTGATGGTTGGCGGCTGTTGTGGCGCGACTTCTTTCAGGATGCCGATCACATTGCCATGGCGATCCTGACGGTATTCGCGCATGCCCGGTTTGCCCTGCAGCAGAGCATTAAAGCCTTTTTCAACGCCTGTCAGACCTTCGTTATCTGTCCCGACGACGCCGACCAGATTTGCTGCGGCTTCACTCATCGGGTAATAACGGCTGTCATCGAGCTGACTGCTGATGCCGCCGAGGTGCAGCTGGCTGATATCTGCGGCGATGCCTTCTTCTATTTTGCGGCCGAGATAGACGAAGCGGCGTTGAGGATCACTGGTGATGGTTTGCTGGAGCTGCGAAAGTGGCATATTCAGCGCGGAAGCCAGATATTGCCACTTCGGACTGTTCAGGTCGCTGTGCAATTCCAGCACACGGAACGGATCGGCGATAATGTCTTTTGAGGCGACGCTCAGCGCCAGCGGATGGCCGTTACGATCAACAATAGTGCCGCGCCCGGCAGGGATGACAGTGGAACGCAACGAGCGGGAGTCGGCTTCTTTTTCCAGCATTGGCTGGTTGAGCAATTGCAGGTAGCCCACCCGGCCGAGCAGAAGCGCCAGGCAACAGACAATACCGAGACAAATCAGCGCAAAGCGCTTGGTGTAGAAATTAGGTTGGGCGCTGGATTTTTTTAGGCTCGGTGGCATGGCGGTTTCGCAAAGTCATTGGCGCGTGTGAAGCGAAAAGCGAAGGTGCGGGAACAATGTACCGGATGAAATCACCCAGGTCTGTACCTCATTATGTGCAACTCATCGCTCTGATTGATAATGAATTTCGTATAACCCGCACATCTTATATTAAGCCATAGCGATGGATTGTTTATTTCAATTGCTCTTTGTAAGTAAGTGCAACGGCAAGGTGGATTTTTACTCCACAGCGAGCCACTCGTCGGCTTCTTCGAACATTTCCTCTAACATTTGATTTAACTGCGAACGTTCCTGCTTGCTGGCACCGTGGGTATTCAGCCCGTTAGCCTGCATCGGTTTTACTTTTACTTCCGCGTCAGGAAACAGACGGTGTACCCGTTTAACCAGTTCCGCTTCAATCTTTTCACTGGCATTGGGGATGCCGGAGACATTCCGTTTGTCAAAAATCAGTTCGACCCGCATAACTTTCCTCATAAAAGACAGGGAGAAATAACTGTTGAAATATACAGTCTTATTTGTGCGGGTCCAAGTGATTTTTAGTCTGTTCTCTGCATAACGCCGCGCCCGATGAGACGCTGACGATCGTGAGGGCGGCGCAGATCAAGCTGCGGACCTGCCGGAACGATACCTGTCGGATTCAGCCATAAAATACCGTAGTAACCTTGTTTGATATGCGCCAGGTTTACCGTGTCGCTGACCCCCGGCCACTGATAGAGTTCACGCAAATAATTTGAAAGATTTCGATAGTCTTCAATACGGCGAATATTACATTTGAAGGCACCGTGATACGCGCTGTCGAAACGCACCAGAGTGACGAACAGACGCCAGTCGGCTTCGGTAATATATTCACCGGCCATGTACCGGTGGGTGTTTAAATGCGCCTCAAGGGTATCGAGCGTGCCGAACAGTTGGGTCACGGCGGCGTTATAGCTTGCCTGAGTCTTCGCAAAGCCTGTCTTGTACACACCGTTGTTGACGTCGTGATAAATCACTTCATTCCAGCGGTCGATGTCTTCGCGCAGGGCAGCAGGATAAAAGTTATCCCGATTTCCGGTCAGTGCATCAAACGTATGGTTAAGAATGCGGATAATGTCAGCCGATTCATTATTGATGATACGTCCTTCGCGACGGTCCCACAGTACGGGCACGGATACTTTGCCGGTATAGTGTGCATCGCTGGCGGTATAGAGCTGATGGATGTAACGCACCTGCTCAATCTTTTCGCCTGCATCCTGCGGCGTGTCGAACGTCCAGCCATTTTCACCAATCACCGGCTGAGCAACGGATACCTGAATGAATTTTTCCAGCCCTTTCAGATGGCGGAAAATTAATGTACGCGAGGCCCACGGACACAAATAAGAGACGAAAAGCTGATACCGTCCGGCTTCCGGCTCAAGATGTGTCTGGCGAAAGGCAGTTTCCTCACGATGAAATGCCCCGTTTTTTATTTCTTCTTTCGCGACGTCGCCGCTTACCCATTTTCCGTTGACCAGTCCCGCCACGATGGTTGCACTCCGCTCATTTTTTTAGAAAGTTATCAGAATATAGGGTCCACCGTAACGGTTTCAGGCTGCGCTATAAACGACATTATTTTCAAGAAGAAGGTCAAATAATTTGATAGGGAAAAATAGGCGTGGCCCCAATAAAAAAGCCAACCGGTCAGGGTTGGCTTTCATCTTTGCGCTAACGGCGAATGTCAGTTTGCCAGGAAGCGTTTTTCATCTGTCAGCACCTGAAGCAGCAAGCCAAGCTCGGGTTTCTGATCTTTAATCCGCTTGCCGTTAATGTCAAAAGCGCGGTAATCCCCGTTATTTTCCAGTTCCAGCGTCTGGTCCGGGGTGGTGATCACCAGCGTACCGTCGTCGCTGGTCGTGACCCAGTTATGACGACGCTTCGCAGCGAACAAATCTTCGCCCTGCGAGTAATCCGCCGGGGCCGTAGTGACGTGCAACAGGCGCTGCATCAGCGTGGTCATCACATCGGCATGATCCGTCAGCTTATCGATATTCTGCGCCGGTGTGCCCGGCCAGTGAATGATCAGCGGAACCTGCAACTGGCGGCGGTTCATCGAGTTACCTGACCCCCAGGTGCCATTCTCGTTGAATTCAATACCGTGTGAGGCGGTAATGACCACCACAGTTTTCTCCAGCTCTCCGCGGTCTTTTAACGATTGCAGGATGGCCTTGATTTGATCATCCACGCCCAGTGCACCGTTCTGATAGCGACGAATAAAGGTGTTACCGGTTGGCACACTGGCCCCGTCCTGACGCAATGCACTGCTGATGCCGTTCAGGTTCACGTAGGAGAACCACGGTCCGTTGCCAAGGCCATTCAGCCATTGTTGCCATTGATAAACGGTTTGCTGGTCAGTCTGTTTGACTGGCGGCGGCAAGGTGAAATCGGTCAGTAATGCCTGGCGATACAGCGGGCTGTTAAAACCGTCTGAGGCAAATAAACCAAATTCGTAACCTTGTTGCTCCAGCGATGTCACCAGCGCAGAAGGTTTACGCGCCGCCAGAATCCCCTGCATATAGCTTGGCGAAATCCCGTAGAACAGGCCGAACTGCCCGGTGTCATTACGGTTTCCGGAACTGAAATGCTGATCAAAACGAATGTTATGTTTGGCAAAATCACTCAGTGCTGGCATGTCTTTATCCAGCGTGGCGGTATGGACACCGTCGAGTACCACCATCAGCAAATTATACTTCGACCCGGTTTTCGCGAAGCTGAGGGTATTCAGCGGATATTCCACTGCCAGCGCTTCAGGGTTGCCTTGTTCGATCAGCCGTTTCTGGTATTCACCGGCATTCAGCAAGCCGTGTTTTTCAAGGAATTTGCGCGCCGTCATCGGATACGACAGCGGAAGATTCGCGCGCTGCATGGTGATCGGGCGATAGAAGTTGGCATCCGCCCAGATGTACATCAGATGCGAAGCAAAGAAACTGGCAATGAACAGCACGACAATCGGCTTAGCAAAATTACGGCGGTTCAGGCTGCGCAGCTTTTGCCACGCCCAGGTACCGAACAGCATTTCGAGCAGGAATATCACCGGCACAGCAATAAACATCAGCTGCCAGTCGCGGGCCATCTCGCCCTGAACGGGATTGACCACCAGTTCCCACACAACCGGATTAATATGCAGGTGGAAACGGGTAAAGACTTCGGTATCGACCAGGAGCAGGGTCAGCCCGGCAGTAGCCAGAATAGCGGATAAGAACCGCAGCAGGCGTTGTGACATCACCACGAAGGTGAGCGGGAAGATGATCAGTAAATATGCCGAGAAACCGATAAAACTGAAATGCCCAAGCCAGCTGACCAGCGCGTAAATACGCCCCTGCAATGAAGAAGGCCAGTCAGAAACAAACAGGTAGCGGCTGCCGATCCCAAGAATGAGCAGGATATTAAACAGGGCGAACCAGTGGCCCCAGCTGATCATCTGGGATACTTTTTCGCGATAGCGCTGACGATTTGTCACCATGAGAGGGTTTGGGCAAGTTGTGAATTAATGGGCTTTATCTTCTCTTATCGACGCTTGCAACGCTTTCGCAAAGGACTGCGACAAGGCTTTGCGCTGTGCAGGAGCGACGCTGGTATTAATAAGGTTTGTCACCATATTGCCCAGAACCATCAGAGACAGGTCTGTCGGGGCGCGGTGTTTTTCCAGAACTGTCGCCAGCTCGGAAAGGAGCTGTTCAACGTGTTCGTCACTGTAACGGGATGATTGTGCCATAGAGTATTGTGCTTCTTGATCCGACAAAGTCCAATATCTTAGCGTATCACGCCTCTGTTTTCCGCATTTTTATAACCCCTTCACACTTCGGGTTGCAGATGCGTTGACTGCACTCAGTCACCCGAATCACTTACCGGCGTAAGCTCATCGGGATTTCTTCGTTTGCCGCCTTCCTGCAACACGAATTATTTTGGGTTTTTTCTCGCATCAAACTCTTATTTCTAAGGCATGAGCGGTTGCGGCTTTGACGCTTCGGTGTTTGAATACGCCCCGCAGACAAACCCTTCTTACACGGCTGCAATTCTTACAGGAGAAAATCCCCATGAGTCTGGATCTCGAGCAGATCGCTCTGCACCAGTTGAACAAACGTGATGAGCAAACGCTGGATGTTGTGCTGCGTGATACGCTTCTGACGCCCAATGCTGCCGTTGATGAAATGATGGCAGAACTGCACCGCGTCTACAGTGCAAAAAGCAAAGCGTACGGTCTGTTCAATGAAGACAGCGAGCTGGCAGTCGCATTACGCAGTTGCCGCAAAGGGGACGACGATTTCCTGTCATTCAGCCGCGCTGCCACTGGCCGTCTGCGTGACGAACTGGCGAAATACCCGTTTGCCGAAGGCGGCGTGGTGCTTTTCTGTCATTACCGCTTCCTGGCAGTCGAATATTTACTGGTTGCCGTGCTGAACAGCCGCAGCAGTATGCGCGTCAATGAACAGCTGGATGTCAGCAGCATTCATTATCTCGACATCAATCATGCGGATATTGTGGCGCGTATTGATCTGACGGAATGGGAAACCAATCCGGAATCGACCCGTTACCTCACCTTCCTGAAAGGCCGGGTAGGGCGCAAAGTCTCTGACTTCTTTATGGATTTCCTCGGCGCATCCGAAGGTCTGGATACCAAGGCGCAGAACCGTGGCCTGCTGCAGGCGGTTGATGATTTCTGTACCGAAGCGCAGCTCGATAAAAACGAGCGTCAGAACTACCGTCAGCAGGTTTATACCTACTGCAACGAGCAACTGCAGGCGGGCGAGGAGATCGCGCTGGATGATCTGTCCGAAGAACTGCCGCCGTGGAATGACAAGAAATTTAAAGAATTTACCCAGGAGCAGGGCTATCAGCTGGAAGAAACCTTCCCGGCCGACCGCAGCACCTTGCGTCAGCTGACCAAATTCGCCGGCAGCGGCGGCGGTCTGAGCATCAACTTCGATGCCATGCTGATGGGCGAACGCATTTTCTGGGATCCGGCCACGGATACCCTGACCATCAAAGGCACACCGCCGAATTTGCGGGATCAATTGCAGCGCAAAGCGGGCAATAAATAATCGCACCCTCCCCTGCGAAGGGGA
>NZ_JYDF01000057.1:0-39132 GCF_003263525.1 Rahnella sp. NRRL B-41462
TGGAGCGGCATTATAGGGATCCGAATTTTTTGCACAAGCCTTTTTTCCAATAAAAGGATCGACTGCGTATTTTTCGACCCCTTCGCAGAGATCTCACCCGATCTGCTGCTTTTAACGCCGATCTTATCGCCCCTCAATTGGTATTTCCCCCGACCCGAACTATATTGCCAAGATTAATACTCACTTACGGGGTACTTCAGATGTCTCAGACTTTACGTTCTTATCAGGGATTAACACCAACATTGGGTGAAAGAGTGATGGTGGATCCCTCAAGCGTGGTGATTGGCGATGTGGATCTGGCTGATGACGTCAGTATCTGGCCACTGGTTGTGATACGTGGTGATGTGAATAATGTGGTTATCGGCTGTCGGACTAATGTGCAGGATGGAAGCGTGCTCCATGTGACTCATCAGTCACGACATAATCCCGAGGGGCACCCTCTTATTATTGGGGAAGACGTCACTGTCGGGCATAAGGTGATGCTGCATGGTTGCACGATCGGAAACAGAGTTTTGGTCGGAATGGGATCAATACTGCTGGATGGGGCTATCGTCGAAGACGATGTCATGATTGGCGCAGGCAGTCTGGTTCCACCTGGGAAAACACTCGAAAGTGGCTACCTCTATTTAGGAAGTCCTGTTAAGCAGATACGAGAACTGACTTCTGATGAACTCGCAGGACTGACATACTCTTCTAATAATTATGTGACATGGAAAGATCTCTATCTTTCACAGGAGCAATAAGAAGCGTACTGCCTGAACAGTAATAAATCTGATTGTTCAGGCATTTCACAATCACCCCAGCAAGTCTTTCTTTAGCTCCTCAAGCACTGGTTCTATTTGGGGCATCACCCCATGCCACAGATAAAAAGCGTGCGCTGCCTGCCCCACCAGCATCCCCAGCCCGTCTGCATAATGAGTTACCCCATTATTTTTCGCCCAGGTGATAAAAGGCGTTAAACCCGACTGATAAAACATGTCGTAGACGCGGGTCTGCGTCGTCAGCACACTTTCGGGGATCTCTGGGATCTGACCTTTAATACCCGATGCAGTAGCATTAATGATCAGATCGAAAGATTCATCAGCCAGATCGGCCAAAGCAATAGCCCGGATATCCCCTTTCTTTTCGAAAATATGGCTCAGGTGCTGTGCGCGTTCAAACGTCCGGTTAGTAACAACAACCGGGCAGCCGTAGTACAGTAAAGGAAGTATCACCCCACGCGCAGCGCCACCGGCGCCAATCAGAAGAACCCGGTCCCCTCGCTTTAAAAGCGCCAGCCGTTCAAGATCATTCAACATGCCGATGCCGTCGGTGTTATCCCCAAGCAATCGCCCATCTTCGAACTTTTTAAGCGTATTCACAGCACCCGACATGGCAGCCCGCTCGGTCAGCTCATCTGACTCAGCAAAAGCGCGCTCTTTGAAAGGTACCGTAATATTTGCCCCCAGCGCTCCGTTTTCAAAAAAGGAACGCAACGTCTCTTCAAACGCTTCTTGCGGGGCCAGAACCGTGCCATATGTGTGATCGATCCCCGTCTGACGGGCGAAAAGCGCATGAATGCGAGGGGATTTGCTATGGCCGATCGGATTTCCAAATACCGCAAAAGATGGCGTGACTTTCATTTGTTAACCTTGACGAATAAGGTTGCCAGTGAGGGCATCCCGAATTTCAGATGGATTATCTCTTCCTCCTACATCGCCATCCAGCACGGGAAAATCTTTCCCAAACTGAAGCCTGACTTCTTCAGACAAACGGCAAGGAGGTTGCCCGTTCAGGTTCGCACTGGTTGAAACCAGTGGTTTTCCAAATTTTTGGCAGAGTTCTTTTACCAGAGGATGGTCTGTGACACGCACCGCCAGCGAAGTGAAACGGCCGGTAAGCCAATCAGGTGTCGAGGGTTTTGCAGGCATAACCCAGGTAACGGGGCCTGGCCAGAATGAAACGACATGCGCAAGCTGTTGCTCCGTTAAAGATGAGTCATCAATATAAGGAAGGAGCTGCTGATAATTGTCAGCAATCAGAATGAGTCCTTTATCTTTTGGACGTTTTTTCAGCGCCAGCAATGCCTCGACGGCTTGTTCGCTATCTGGGTCACACCCCAACCCGAAAACCGCTTCCGTTGGATAAGCAATAACATGTTGTCCGTGAAGCGCCTCAAGCACTGCACTGAATGATTTTTCTGTCTCTTTATTCATCTTGTTCGTTATCTTTTATTTCTACGGCTTTGCCGCACAATTTACTGGCACAGAATAACTTAATCCCCTGAGCCGTTTTCTTTTCCATCAACAATGGGTAATGGCAATGAACACATTCTCCTGCAACTGGCTTATTATTGATGGCAAACTGACATTCCGGGTAACGATCACAGGCGTGGAATACTTTGCCAAAACGTGATTTGCGCTGTAACAGATGACCCTTTCCACATTGCGGGCAGCCCAGAGTAGTTTCTTCTGGCTTATCGATAGCTTCAATATGATCGCATTCAGGATACTGACTGCAACCAATGAACATGCCGTAACGCCCCTGCCGCAGCACCAAAGTGGAGTCACATTCAGGGCATGCCTGTCCTTCCAGGATTTTCACAATATGCCCATCCGCCTGTGATTTCAGGGGACGAACATACTGACATTGCGGGTAGGATGAACAACTGAGAAAGGGGCCGTGACGACCACTACGGATCACCAAATCGGCCCCGCATGCTGGACAGGATCCATTTTGCTTATCAGCAAAAAGTGCTGCTTTTGTCATATGTTACGTTTTACCTGTTATCTCTTAGTGCAGATAACCTTCATTAACTTCAAATAATAGCTCTTCCATTTGCTGATACGCTCTTTCATATCCGGGAATATTAAACAGAACCATCAGCACGACCCACTTCAGATCTTCAAGATCGAATTCTTCAGTGTCCAGAGCCATAACACGATCGATAACCATCTCTCTGGTATCGAAATTCAATACTTTGATTTGTTCCAGAAACAGCAAAAAACCACGACAACTGCTATCTAACCGACTCGTTTCCTCATCGGTATACACACGTAATGCTGAAGGATCAGAATCCAGCATATAAGATGGGGTTCCACCCTCTTGCATATCCGCAAGTTTTTCAAGCCAATTCAGCGCATTGTGAATATCAGCCCGGTGAAAACCAGCCTCGGCCAAGTCATCCGTTAACCTATCCTCGTCAACATTCATCTCCGCTTCGTTGTGAATGTAAGTTTCAAATAAGTACATTAGTACGTCGAACATGGCTTGCCCTCTTAATTCGGACATAGCCGCCGGGTACAGCTGCGATCCATCCTGCTAACTCCAGTTCGAGTAGTTTACCTACAACTTCTGGCACAGGTTGGCCGGCACGTTCGGCGACGACGTCAACAGATGTCACCTCATATTCTACGTTAGCCAACACATCAGCAAATGGCAATTCAACTTCGCTATCTGGCGCACAAATATTCACCTCTGACGCATCAGAGTGACCATCCGGAGGCATTTTCAAGGATTCTGACGCTTTGATATTTGGAAACCAGGTCAGCCCGCTTCCTATATGTTCGGCGATATCATTGGGCTCAGTCACCAGATAAGCGCCCTGCTGAATAAGCCAGTGTGTTCCTTCGCAGGTTGCACTTCCCAGCGGGCCTGGCAACGCGAACACTTCCCTTCCTTGCTCCAGTGCATAGCGTGCAGTAATCAATGAGCCGCTGCGCAGCGTGGCTTCGATAACAAGTACACCCGCACTCAACCCGCTGATAACCCGGTTACGGCGGGGAAAGTGGGCTGCTAAAGGCGGCGCAGTCACCAGATGTTCTGAAACCAGAGCTCCTCCCTGCTCGAGGATGCGATCTGCGAGCTTCAGATGACAGGGTGGATAGCGCTTCATCAGTCCGCTTCCCAACACAGCAATCGTCTTACCCTGAGCTTCTAGTGTTGCCTTATGGCTGATTCCATCAATTCCCATTGCCAGACCGCTTGTCACGGTAAAACCACTGCTGACCAGGCCCCCTGCAAATACCTGTGCATATTGTTCGCCATAATGTGAGTAATCGCGGCTTCCCACCATCGCTATTTGCGGGGATAGCAGTAATTCAGCGGCTCCTTCTGCGAACAAAATCAGAGGCGGGGAGGATATTTGTGCTAACAGCGGGGAATAAAACTCGCTACCAAAAGTAATAAGATGACAATTCTCTCCTTCCAGCCATTTCAATGATTCAACTAACCAGCGCTGATTAATATGCTGAAAATCGGCTATTTGTTCGGGAAGAAGCCCACTGTTTGCTAATTCTGAGGACGAATAAATGCCCCGGCAAAATAAGGTCTGAATGATCCCCATAGCGTGATGAGGATCGAGGCGTTTTACCACCGACAAACGTATCCATGCTTCCTGTAATGTCATTATCCATTCCCTTCTCAAGGCCTTTCAGCGACTGATACAATTGGCAGAGGATGCTGTCAATCTGGGCAGGAAATGTCTAGAATAGAGTCTATATATCTTCAATCAATTGAATAAAGATCCAGAAAAATATGTCCGTATTACAGATATTACATTTCCCAGACGAGCGGCTTCGCATAACGGCAAAACCGGTCAAAGAAGTTAACGCTGAAATCCAGCAGATCGTGGATGATATGTTTGAAACCATGTATGCAGAGGAAGGCATTGGCCTTGCTGCAACTCAGGTCGATATTCATCAGCGTATCATCGTGATTGATGTCTCTGAAAACCGCGACGAGCGTCTGGTTCTCATCAACCCTGAATTGCTGGAAAAGAGCGGCGAAACCGGGATTGAAGAAGGCTGTCTGTCGATCCCTGATCAACGGGCGCTGGTGCCGCGTGCTGAAAAAGTAAAAATCCGCGCGCTTGACCGTGACGGTAAAACCTTCGAGCTCGAAGCCGATGATCTGCTGGCAATTTGTATCCAGCATGAAATGGATCATCTGGTAGGTAAATTATTCGTGGATTACTTGTCTCCGTTGAAACGTCAGCGTATTCGCCAGAAAATGGAAAAAATGGCCAAGCTGAACGCACGGGCTGACTAATATTCGTGTAACACAGGACACTGCTTTGCGAATCATATTTGCCGGTACTCCGGACTTTGCAGCGCGTCATCTTGACGCGCTTTTATCATCAGAACATCAGGTTGTCGGTGTTTTCACTCAGCCCGATCGCCCTGCTGGCCGCGGTAATAAACTTACCGCAAGTCCGGTTAAAGTTCTGGCTCAAACCCACGACATCCCGGTTTTCCAGCCTAAATCCTTGCGCCCGGAAGAGAATCAGTCTCTGGTTTCCGCGCTTGAGGCGGACATTATGGTAGTCGTTGCTTATGGTTTGATCCTGCCAAAAGCCGTGCTTGATATGCCGAAATTGGGCTGCATCAATGTGCATGGCTCATTATTGCCACGCTGGCGTGGCGCAGCACCGATTCAGCGATCTCTTTGGGCAGGTGATACAAAAACAGGTATCACCATCATGCAGATGGATGTCGGCCTTGATACCGGCGATATGCTGCACAAAGTAGAATGTGACATTCTCCCCGAGGATACCAGCGCATCGCTTTACAACAAGCTGGCTGAGCTGGGCCCACAGGGTATGCTTGAAACATTACAGCAGTTGGCGAACGGCTCAGCAAAACCTGAAGTTCAAAGCGAAGAGCACGTAACCTACGCTGAGAAACTCAGCAAGGAAGAAGCCCGCTTAGACTGGAATCTATCGGCCGAACAACTTGAACGCTGTATTCGTGCATTTAACCCATGGCCCGTCAGCTTCTTTATGATTGATGATCAGCCTGTGAAAGTCTGGCAGGCTGAATGTCTGTCAGGAAAAAGCAGCGCTGCACCCGGGACTATTGTTGCTGCCGACAAAAAGGGTATTCAGATTGCAACATCCGATGGCATCCTGAACATCACCCAGTTACAACCCTCAGGTAAAAAAGCAATGTCCGCACAGGACTTGCTGAACTCTCGTCGCGAATGGTTTATCGAAGGCACGCGTTTAGCCTGACCATAACGACTACGCCCGATATTTCGTCGGGCCTTATCTCTTTGATAATGCTGGCTCCGGTCAGCTTTTTTGACTATGAAAACAGCCTATAATCTCCGTAGCATTGCCGCTCAAGCCATCAGCCAGGTTTTGGACAAAGGATTATCCCTGTCCACTGTTCTTCCTGGTCTGCAGAAAAACGTCTCAGAAAAAGATCGCGGACTCCTTCAGGAGCTGTGCTTTGGTACGCTTCGCGTCCTCCCACAGTTGGAATGGTGCTTGCAGCAACTGATGGCAAAACCTCTCACTGGTAAGCAAAGAACATTGCATTACTTACTGATGGTGGGTCTGTATCAGCTGATCCATACCCGGATTCCGGCACACGCCGTACTGGCTGAAACTGTTGACGGTGCCGTTGCGCTAAAACGCCCTCAGTTAAAAGGTCTGATCAACGGCGTGTTGCGTCAGTTTCAGCGGCAGCAGGAAGAATTGCTTCAACGCATGGCCAACAATGACAGCCGCCATCTCCACCCGAGCTGGCTTCTTAACCGCCTGAAAAAAGCTTACCCCACTGACTGGGAAAGTATCGTTGATGCCAATAATCAAAGGCCGCCGATGTGGCTGCGCGTCAACAGGCAGCATCACACACGCGACGAGTACCTACACCTGTTAAACGAAGTACACATCGAAGCAGTTCCGCATCCGGAATACCGCGATGCATTACGGCTGAACACGCCATGTCAGGTAAACCTTCTTCCGGGATTCACAGAAGGCTGGGTCACCGTTCAGGATGCTTCGGCACAAGGCAGTGTTGATCTGCTGGATCCACAGAATGGCGAATTGATCCTCGACTTATGTTGCGCGCCGGGCGGGAAAACTACCCATATTCTGGAAGCTGCACCTAAAGCGCATGTTCTCGCTGTTGATGTGGATGAGCAACGTTTGAAACGTGTTCATGAAAACCTTCAGCGTTTGAAACTCAGCGCGGAAGTGAAGCAAGGCGATGGGCGCGAGCCGCAGATGTGGGCAGGTGATCGCATTTTCGACCGCATTCTTCTCGATGCCCCCTGTTCAGCGACGGGCGTTATCCGCCGGCATCCTGACATCAAATGGCTGCGCAGAGACAGTGATATTGCCGAACTCGCCAGCCTCCAAAAAGAAATTCTTGATGCCATCTGGCCACGGCTAAAAAGTAAAGGGATCATGGTGTACGCCACCTGTTCGATTTTGCCGGATGAAAACTGCCAGCAAATAGCCTCATTCCTCGAATCACATCAGGATGCTACGCTGGTTGAAACCGGAACGATGGAAAAACCGGGCCGACAGAATCTTCCACATCCTGAAGATGGCGATGGATTCTATTACGCTAAACTTGTTAAAAGCTGAATATCTCGTATTAGTGCTGTTTACTCAGGCTAATACCTTCGAGGCAAAGCAGAGAGTCATATGAAAATAATCATTCTCGGGGCCGGGCAAGTTGGCGGAACACTTGCCGAAAACCTGGTAGGTGAAAACAACGACATCACGGTTGTCGACACGAATACCATCCGGCTGCGTCAGCTTCAGGATAAGTTTGACCTGCGTGTAGTCCAGGGGCACGGTTCTCACCCTCGTGTACTTCGCGAAGCCGGCGCCGAAGATGCAGATATGCTGGTGGCTGTGACGAATTCCGATGAAACTAATATGGTCGCCTGCCAGATTGCCTATTCACTGTTTAACACACCAAACCGCATTGCCCGTATCCGTTCAACTGAATATATCCGTGAATCTGAAAAACTTTTCCATCCGGAAGCCGTGCCTATCGACCACCTGATTTCTCCGGAGCAACTGGTCACGGATTATATCTACAAACTCATTGAGTATCCGGGTGCACTACAGGTGGTGAATTTCGCAGAAGGCAAAGTCAGTATTGCGGCGGTAAAAGCCTATTACGGTGGGCCTTTAGTCGGTAATGCACTCTCTTCAATGCGTGAACACATGCCGCACATTGAAACGCGGGTTGCAGCCATTTTCCGCCAGGATCGTCCTATTCGCCCCCAGGGTTCAACCATTATCGAAGCCGGTGATGAAGTATTCTTTGTGGCTGCTTCTCAGCATATCCGTGCAGTCATGAGCGAGCTTCAGAGGCTCGAAAAGCCTTATAAACGAATCATGATCGTAGGTGGCGGCAATGTCGGGGCGGGGCTTGCACAACGGCTAGAGAAGAATTACAGCGTAAAACTCATCGAGCGGGATCAGCAGCGAGCCGCAGAGCTTGCAGAGATATTGCAAGATACGATTGTCTTCTACGGTGATGCCTCGGATCAGGAATTGCTGGCTGAAGAGCATATTGAACAAGTGGATGTATTCATCGCTATTACCAATGATGATGAAGCGAACATCATGTCCGCAATGCTGGCCAAGAGGATGGGCGCGAAAAAGGCGATGGTTCTCATCCAGCGCAGTGCATATGTCGATTTGGTGCAGGGCAGCGTCATCGATATTGCAATTTCGCCTCAGCAGGCAACGATTTCAGCGTTGCTTGGACACGTCAGAAAAGCAGACATCGTCAGTGTTTCATCGCTGAGACGCGGTGTCGCGGAAGCCATTGAAGCAATTGCACATGGCGATGAGACAACATCAAAAGTTGTGGGTCGTACCGTGGAACAAATCAAACTGCCACCCGGTACAACGATTGGGGCTATTGTGCGCGGTAATGAGGTTATTATTGCCAACGGCACCAGCAGGATCCAACAGGGTGACCATGTTGTGATGTTTATTACCGATAAGAAGTTTGTCAGGGATGTTGAACGGCTGTTCCAGCCAAGCCCATTCTTCTTATAAATTGCACCTTTTGTTAATCGAATTTAGCGTTAATTGAGTTTCAGATGAGAAGTTTTGTAGCGAAGACCCTGCAAATGGTCTTTACTTGGTTTGACATATTTGATGAATTTGCCAAGGAGTATTTATGAGTTTTATGAAAGAGTTTCGTGAGTTTGCCATGCGCGGCAACGTGGTCGACCTGGCAGTCGGTGTTATCATCGGCGCCGCTTTTGGCAAAATAGTATCGTCATTTGTCGCTGATATTATTATGCCACCGCTAGGCTTGCTGATTGGCGGAGTTGATTTTAAGCAGTTTGCTTTTGTCCTCAGGGAGGCCCAGGGAGCAGCACCCGCAGTAGTCATGCATTACGGGGTATTCATTCAGAACGTGTTTGATTTCATCATTGTTGCACTGGCCATATTCTGCGCAATTACCTTGATGAATAAAATGCGTCGTAAGCAGGAAGATAAGCCCGCTGCACCACCTAAACCAACAGCGGAAGAAACTCTGTTAGCGGAAATTCGTGATTTGCTGAAAGAGCAGCAGGCACCGAAACTGTAATTCTGCTTAGACTGATTAGAAGGGCAGTGTTGAATACTCAAACGAACACTCAACACTGCCCTCCAGATAACTCCCCTTCCCATTTTTCTCTTTGCGACGGTAGCTCCCTTTCCCTTTTTGATTTTTCTCAACACGCTGTTTGAACAGTGGATCATGAAGAAGCGCTTGTAACGCGTTATTCTGAATGATGCCTTTTTGATGCTTATAATGGCTCATAAAACCTCGATATGATTAATAGTAGTGAACAAAATGCGCACACATCATACTGCTATAATCCTGACTATGAAAGTGGCTATTATACGACCAGAACATTCAAGCTACTTTACCCGCTCCATCCTCTAATGCTTCTAAAATAGAGCAACTTACGCTCGTATGTGAGGAGCCACAACAAGCGGCACTCAATCTTTGCAGGGATTCACGCATCTGATTAAGCTCCTTTAATTTAAGCTCAACCTCTGCGAGTCGTTCATCCACAATAGACTTTGACTCCTGACAAGTATGATGCAAAGGATCGATTCGAATAGAAAGTAACTCCTTGATTGCATCAAGCGTAAAACCTGTAGATTTGGCATAGCGGATGAAGCGTAAGCGCTGCACATCGCTTTCATCATATTGCCGATAACCTGATGTATTACGTGTGCCCGTTCCCATCATTCCCTGCTTTTCATAGTAACGAATAGTATCTGTGGACACGCTGGCCAGCCTGGCAAGTTCACCAATTTTATACATGTCTATTTCCCTCTCAATTTATCCTTCAGTGCATTTTTGTAATGCCCCCGAAGAAAGTCAGTGTTCATACCTGCCTGCTGTAAACGCATTTGTAAAACCTTCAGACGCTTTTCTGCGGGAAGAAACTTTGGATCATCACTGTCTAATATGTTCAGTAGATGATCCAAATCGATCGCCTCTTTTCGATCCTGCAACTCAGGCGGCAAATAGCCTGCATTTTTCAAGATACGATAGGACGTTCTGAGCTCCTCCGGAACTGCGCTCTCGTCATCAATGATAACGGGACGCCCATTTCCAGGAAGGTTATCAAATTCACCCTTTTCCTGAGCATCTTTGATGTGCTTTTCAACCCACTGATCAATTAGAAACATGATTTCGCCTTTGTCACATTGAACGAGCCATCTTAGATCATAGCTGGAAGCGACGCGCTGGAAAAGAGAGTGGAATTTAGCATGGTGAAAACTGGGAAGAAAAGGTTTAGAAACGTGAATTTTAGATGTAAAAAAACCGGGCAAAAGCCCGGTTTTTTCATGCATCTACAGATTATTCAGCAGTTGCTACTTCTGCTTTTGACTCTGCACGATCAACGAGCTCGATGTATGCCATCGGCGCATTGTCGCCTGCACGGAAGCCACACTTAAGAATACGAGTGTAACCACCAGCACGGCTCGCGAAACGCGGACCCAGTTCATTAAACAGTTTTGCCACGATCTCGTTATCACGAGTACGGGCGAATGCCAGACGACGATTTGCAACATTGTCGGTCTTGGCAAGAGTAATCAGCGGCTCAACAACGCGACGCAGCTCTTTCGCTTTCGGCAGGGTCGTCTTGATGATCTCATGACGAACCAAAGAGCCGGCCATGTTACGGAACATAGCCTGTCGGTGGCTGCTGTTACGGTTCAGTTGACGACCACTCTTACGATGGCGCATGACCTTATCCTTCTCAGTAAAACCTTAACCTGTGATCCGGTTACTCGTCAGCAATACTTGCTGGTGGCCAGTTTTCCAGGCGCATGCCCAGAGACAAACCACGGGACGCAAGTACGTCTTTGATCTCAGTAAGAGATTTTTTACCCAGGTTAGGTGTTTTAAGTAACTCAACCTCGGTACGCTGTACCAGATCACCGATGTAGTGGATTGCTTCTGCTTTAAGGCAGTTAGCAGAGCGGACAGTCAATTCCAGATCGTCAACAGGGCGCAGCAGGATTGGATCGAATTCCGGCTTCTCTTCTTTGACTTCCGGTTGACGTACATCACGTAAATCAACGAAAGCTTCAAGTTGTTCAGCAAGAATGGTTGCCGCACGACGAATCGCCTCTTCAGGATCGATCGTACCGTTGGTTTCCATTTCGATAACCAGCTTGTCCAAATCAGTACGCTGTTCTACACGCGCTGCTTCAACATTGTAGGCAATTCGCTCTACAGGGCTGTAGCATGCGTCTACTAACAGACGACCAATTGGGCGCTCATCTTCTTCCGAATGAATTCGGGCAGACGCCGGCACATAACCACGACCGCGCTGAACTTTGATACGCATGCTAATTGCAGCGTTCTCATCGGTCAGGTGGCAGATGACATGTTGCGGCTTGACGATTTCGACATCACCATCATGGGTAATGTCGGCTGCAGTCACAGGGCCAATGCCAGACTTATTCAGGGTAAGAATAACTTCATCTTTCCCTTGAACTCTCACCGCCAGCCCTTTCAGGTTGAGCAGGATCTCCAGGATATCTTCCTGTACGCCTTCTTTGGTGCTGTACTCATGCAGTACACCATCAATCTCAACCTCGGTCACCGCGCAACCCGGCATGGATGAAAGCAGAATACGGCGCAGTGCGTTGCCTAAAGTATGGCCAAAGCCACGTTCTAAAGGCTCAAGGGTCACCTTGGCGTGCGTCGAACTGACTTGCTCGATATCTACCAGGCGCGGTTTTAGAAACTCTGTCACAGAACCCTGCATTGTGTCCTCTCTTTGGTACTAAGCTTTACTTGGAGTAAAGCTCGACGATCAGGTGTTCGTTAATGTCGGAAGACAGATCAGTACGTTCAGGCATACGCTTGAACACACCTTCCATCTTAGCAGCATCAACTTCAAGCCAAGTCGGCTTTTCACGCTGTTCAGCCAACTCCAAAGCGGCCTTCACGCGAGATTGCTTTTTAGCTTTCTCACGGATGCTGACAACGTCATTCGGAGATACCTGATAAGAAGCGATGTTAACAACGCGACCGTTTACCATAATAGCTTTGTGGCTAACTAACTGGCGGGATTCCGCACGAGTAGCGCCGAAGCCCATACGATAAATGACGTTGTCCAAACGACCTTCAAGCAGTTGCAACAGGTTTTCACCAGTGTTGCCTTTCAGGCGTGCTGCTTCTTTATAATAGTTACGGAACTGACGCTCCAGAACACCGTAAGTACGGCGAACTTTTTGCTTTTCACGTAACTGTACACCGTAGTCAGACAGACGCGGCTTACGCGCACCATGCTGACCAGGAGCTTGTTCGATTTTACACTTGGTATCGATCGCGCGAACGCCAGATTTAAGGAATAAATCTGTGCCCTCACGACGGCTAAGCTTGAGCTTAGGACCCAAATATCTTGCCATTTTCTCTCTCCAACAAACCTAAAAGCAGCGTTATACGCGACGCTTTTTCGGCGGACGACAACCGTTATGAGGGATAGGAGTCACATCAGTAATATTAGTGATGCGGAAACCAGCCGCGTTTAATGCGCGGATAGTAGACTCACGACCAGGACCAGGTCCTTTAACCATAACTTCCAGATTCTTGATACCGTATTCTTTCACTGCGTCAGCGCAGCGCTCTGCTGCAACCTGAGCTGCGAACGGAGTGGATTTACGAGAACCACGGAAACCGGAACCACCAGCTGTTGCCCAACCCAAAGCATTACCCTGACGATCGGTAATGGTAACAATGGTGTTGTTGAAAGAAGCATGGATATGAGCCACGCCGTCAGAGACTTGTTTTCTTACACGTTTACGTGTACGAACAGGTGCCTTTGCCATTTATTCAATCACCCCGATTATTTCTTGATCGGTTTACGCGGACCCTTACGGGTACGTGCGTTAGTCTTGGTACGCTGACCGCGCACTGGAAGACCACGACGATGACGCAAACCACGATAAGTTCCAAGGTCCATAAGACGCTTGATGCTCAGGGTGACTTCACGACGCAGATCACCTTCAACAATGAACTTGGCAACTTCGTCACGCAGTTTTTCGATTTGCTCTTCAGACAGCTCACTGATCTTAACATTTTCAGCAATACCGGATGCAGCACAGATAGACTGTGAGCGGGTTTTGCCGATACCGTAGATCGAAGTTAATGCGATTACAGTATGTTTCTGATCAGGAATGTTAATGCCTGCTATACGGGCCACTATGCACTCCTACTATTTATATACGGCAACACCATTCTGAAAAGCCCGTTTTCAGGATACTCAAATAGTATTGCTGCTTACATACAAAAGATTGGCTGGCTAATCTAGCCAGCTCAACCCAACTTTGCAAGAAAAATATGCGAGATAATCAGCCTTGACGCTGTTTATGCTTCGGTTCTGCACTGCAGATTACGCGAACGACACCGTTACGCTTAACAATTTTGCAGTTACGACATAATTTCTTGACGGAAGCACGAACTTTCATTTTTACTCTCCGTAACTTCGCAAACTCACCAGATTAGCGGTTATAGCCTTTCAGGTTTGCTTTCTTCAATGCAGACTCATACTGACTTGACATCATCAGAGTTTGCACTTGAGCCATAAAGTCCATGATAACGACGACTACGATCAGTAGAGAAGTACCACCAAAGTAGAATGGAACTTTCATCGCGTCACGCATGAACTCCGGGATAAGGCAGATGAAAGTAATATACATCGCACCAATTAAGGTTAAGCGAGTCATTACTTTATCGATGTACTTCGCCGTTTGCTCTCCCGGACGAATTCCTGGTACAAATGCACCGGACTTCTTCAGGTTATCTGCTGTCTCACGCGGGTTGAAAACCAACGCAGTATAAAAGAAACAGAAGAAGATGATTGCAGTCGCATAGAGTAACACATAAAGCGGTTGTCCAGGCTGCAAATACAGCGAAATCGTAGTCAGCCAGTTCCAACCAGTCCCACCCCCAAACCATGATGCAATCGTGGCTGGGAACAGAATAATGCTGGAAGCGAAGATCGCTGGGATAACCCCGGCCATATTCACTTTCAACGGTAAGTGCGTGCTCTGTGCTGCATAGACACGACGACCTTGTTGGCGCTTAGCATAGTTAACGACGATACGACGTTGACCACGTTCAACAAACACCACAAAGAAAGTCACTGCAAACACTAAAACTGCAACCAACAGCAACAGGAGGAAGTGCAGGTCGCCTTGCCGAGCTTGTTCGATAGTATGGGCAATCGCCGGCGGGAGACCCGCTACGATACCTGCAAAGATTATGATGGAAATACCGTTACCGATACCTCGTTCAGTAATCTGCTCCCCCAGCCACATCAGGAACATTGTCCCGGTCACTAAGCTCACAACTGCAGTAAAGTAGAACGCAAAGCCTGGATTTAACACCAGACCCTGCATACCAGGCATGTTCGGCAGACCGGTAGCAATACCGATTGACTGAAACACTGCCAATACCAGCGTACCGTAACGGGTGTACTGGCTAATCTTACGACGGCCAGCCTCCCCTTCTTTCTTTATTTCAGCTAACGCTGGATGAACCACCGTTAACAGCTGGATAATGATCGATGCCGAAATATACGGCATGATCCCCAGAGCAAAGATTGAAGCACGGCTAAGGGCACCACCAGAGAACATATTAAACATTTCAATGATGGTACCTCTTTGCTGCTCGAGCAATTTGGCAAGTACAGTGGCATCAATACCAGGGATCGGAATAAAAGAGCCGATACGGAAAACAATCAGCGCACCGATAACAAACAAAAGTCTGCGCTTCAGTTCGCCTAGTCCACCCTTGGCACTTTGAAAATCTAATCCCGGTTGCTTAGCCATCTGCTACTTATTCCTCAATTTTACCGCCAGCAGCTTCGATAGCAACACGAGCGCCTTTGGTGACACGCAAACCACGCAGAGTTACCGCACGACCGACTTCGCCAGAAAGGATTACTTTCGCGACTCGATCTGGATACCAACCACGTTAGCGGCTTTCAGCGCGTTCAGGTCGATCACGTCGCCTTCCACCAGAGCCAGTTCAGACAGACGAACTTCTGCCGTGATCATAGCTTTGCGGGAGGTGAAGCCGAATTTCGGCAAACGACGATATAAAGGCATCTGACCACCTTCAAAACCACGACGTACGCCACCACCAGAACGTGAGTTCTGACCTTTGTGACCACGACCGCCGGTTTTACCCAGGCCAGAACCAATACCACGACCTACACGCCTTGGCGCTTGTTTGGCACCATCAGCCGGAGACAGAGTATTTAAACGCATCTCTTACTCCTCAACCTTAACCATGTAGGAAACCAGGTTGATCATACCGCGTACAGCAGGAGTATCCTCGCGCTCAACGGTGTGACCAATACGACGCAGACCCAGGCCCAGCAGAGTAGCTTTATGCTTCGGCAGACGGCCAATGGAACTGCGAGTTTGTGTAACTTTAATAGTCTTTGCCATGGTTAATTACCCCAGAATTTCTTCAACGGATTTACCACGCTTGGCAGCGACCATTTGTGGGGATTTCATATTTGCCAAAGCATCGATAGTTGCACGAACCACGTTGATCGGGTTGGTGGAACCATAAGCTTTAGCCAATACGTTATGAACCCCTGCAACTTCCAGGACGGCGCGCATTGCACCACCGGCGATAATACCGGTACCTTCGGAAGCCGGCTGCATGAACACACGGGAACCCGTATGAGCACCTTTAACAGGATGCTGCAGGGTGCCGCTATTCAGCGCGACATTCATCATGTTGCGACGGGCTTTTTCCATCGCTTTCTGGATCGCTGCCGGAACTTCGCGTGCTTTGCCGTAGCCAAAACCAACGCGACCGTTACCATCACCAACGACTGTCAGTGCGGTAAAGCTGAAGATACGGCCACCTTTTACGGTTTTAGATACGCGGTTTACCGCGATCAGCTTTTCCTGCAGTTCGCCAGCTTGTTTTTCGATGTGAGCCATCTTAAACCTCTTCCTTAGAACTGAAGGCCAGCTTCACGGGCAGCATCTGCCAGTGCCTGGACTCGACCATGATATTGGAAACCGGAACGGTCAAAGGATACTTTCGTAATCCCTTTTTCCAATGCGCGTTCTGCGATAGCTTTACCTACAGCAGTGGCAGCATCTTTGTTGCCGGTATACTTCAGTTGCTCAGTGATAGTTTTTTCTACAGTAGATGCAGCAACTATTACTTCAGAACCGTTTGGTGCGATAACCTGTGCGTAAATATGACGCGGGGTACGATGTACCACCAGACGAGTCGCACCCAATTCTTTGAGCTTGCGGCGTGCGCGGGTCGCACGACGGATACGAGCAGATTTCTTATCCATAGTGTTACCTTACTTCTTCTTAGCCTCTTTGGTACGCACGACTTCGTCGGCGTAACGGACACCCTTGCCTTTATAAGGCTCAGGACGACGGTAGGCACGTAAATCCGCAGCAACCTGACCGATAACCTGTTTATCAGCGCCTTTCAGCACGATTTCAGTTTGGGTCGGACATTCTGCAGTGATGCCTTCCGGCAGTTGATGATCGACCGGGTGAGAGAAGCCTAAGGCTAAATTCACCACGTTGCCTTTAACAGCAGCACGATAACCAACACCTACCAGTTGAAGCTTTTTAGTGAAGCCGTCGGTAACACCTACAACCATAGAGTTCAACAGTGCACGAGTGGTACCCGCTTGGGCCCAACCGTCTACAGCGCCTTCGCGTGGAGCGAAAGTCAGTGTATTTTCTTCCTGCTTAACTACAACAGCGTCATGGATAGTACGTGACAGCTCGCCGTTTTTACCCTTAATCGAAATAACCTGACCGTTGAGTTTTACCTCTACGCCGGCAGGAATGACGACGGGTGCTTTTGCAACACGAGACATTCTTTCCTCCCAATTAAGCTACGTAGCAGATAATCTCGCCACCAAGACCAGCCTGGCGAGCTGCACGATCGGTCATAACACCTTTAGAGGTAGAAATAACAGCGATACCCATACCGGCCATAACTTTTGGCAGCTCATCTTTTTTCTTGTAGATGCGCAGGCCTGGACGGCTGATACGTTGAATGCTTTCTACCACTGCCTTGCCCTGGAAGTACTTCAGTACTAATTCCAGTTCAGGCTTAGCGTCGCCTTCGATTTTAAATTCTTCAATGTAGCCTTCTTCCTTCAGCACGTTGGCAATAGCCACTTTCAGCTTGGAGGAAGGCATGGTGACCGCAACTTTGTTCGCGGCTTGACCGTTACGGATACGGGTCAGCATATCCGCGATCGGATCTTGCATGCTCATCTGTCTTTACTCCCGTGATTCAATTGGTGACAATTACCAGCTAGCCTTCTTAAGACCCGGAATTTCACCGCGCATAGCGGCTTCACGGACCTTAATACGGCTCAACCCGAACTTCCGCAGGAAAGCATGCGGACGACCAGTTTGACGGCAGCGGTTACGCTGACGAGACGGGCTGGAATCACGCGGCAGAGACTGCAGCTTAAGAACTGCATCCCAACGATCTTCGTCGGATGAGTTCACACCAGAGATAATAGCTTTCAATTCCTCGCGTTTAGCGCGGTATTTATCAGCCAGTTTAACGCGAACGACTTCGCGTGCTTTCATGGATTGCTTAGCCATTAGTAACCCTGCCTTACTTGCGGAACGGGAAGTTAAAGGCTGTCAGCAATGCACGGCCTTCATCATCGGATTTCGCAGTAGTGGTGATAGTAATATCTAAACCACGAACGCGATCGACTTTATCATAATCGATTTCCGGGAAGATGATCTGTTCACGCACGCCCATGCTGTAGTTACCACGACCATCGAAAGACTTAGCAGACAAGCCGCGGAAGTCACGAATACGTGGAACAGCAATGGAGACCAGACGCTCAAAGAACTCCCACATGCGTTCGCCGCGGAGGGTTACTTTACAGCCGATCGGATAGCCCTGACGAATTTTGAAGCCTGCAACTGATTTGCGTGCTTTGGTGATCAACGGTTTTTGACCGGAGATTGCTGCCAGGTCAGCTGCTGCGTTATCCAGCAGTTTCTTGTCAGCGATCGCTTCACCAACACCCATGTTCAGGGTGATCTTCTCGACCCGAGGGACTTGCATGACAGAATTGTAACCAAACTCAGCCATGAGTTTTTTTACGACATCGTCTTTGTAGTAATCATGCAGTTTCGCCATCGTACTACTCCAAATTACTTGATAGTTACGCTGTTAGATTTGAAGAAACGGACTTTTTTGCCATCTTCGAATCTAAAGCCTACACGGTCCGCCTTACCAGTAGCCGTGTTGAAGAGAGCAACGTTAGAAACCGGAATTGCAGCTTCTTTTTCAACGATGCCGCCTGGTTGGTTCAGGGCCGGTACAGGCTTCTGATGTTTCTTAACCAGGTTGATACCTTCAACAATGACTTTGCCAGAAGACAGTACATTTTTTACTTTACCGCGCTTACCTTTATCTTTACCGGTAAGCAGGATAACTTCGTCATCACGACGGATTTTCGCTGCCATGGTTCGCTCCTTAGAGTACTTCTGGTGCCAGAGAGATAATTTTCATGAACTTCTCATTACGCAGTTCACGAGTTACCGGCCCAAAAATACGCGTGCCGATTGGCTGCTCGCTGTTATTGTTTAAAATAACGCATGCATTACCATCGAAGCGAATGACAGAACCGTCCGGGCGACGAACACCCTTCTTGGTGCGCACCACTACCGCCTTCAGCACATCGCCTTTCTTCACCTTACCGCGAGGAATTGCTTCCTTGATGGTAATTTTGATGATGTCGCCGACGCCTGCGTAGCGACGGTGCGAGCCACCTAGAACCTTGATACACATTACGCGACGTGCACCGGAGTTGTCGGCCACGGTCAGCATAGTCTGTTCTTGGATCATGTTAGTGCTCCGCTAATGTCAACTACAACTTTAGGACCCAGGATAGGTCGTTAAGAAATCCCCACAATATGAGGGCGCGGCATTATAACACCGGTTCCCGATTATGGGTAGAAAAAATAAACGGCCCACGTACATGAGCCGTTTATCTATTTTTGAGAGGCGCTACTGTATTACAGAATCGCTTTCTCTACAACGCGAACCAAGGTCCAAGACTTAGTCTTAGACAGTGGACGGCATTCGCTGATTTCCACAACGTCGCCGATACCACATTCATTGTTCTCGTCATGTACGTGCAATTTAGTCGTACGTTTGATGAACTTACCGTAAATCGGGTGTTTCACCACGCGCTCAATCGCAACAACAATGGATTTTTCCATTTTGTTACTGATTACACGACCCTGCAGAGTACGGATCTTGTCAGTCATTACGCACCCGCCTTTTCAGTCAGTAAAGTTTTCACACGTGCTACATCACGACGCACTTGCTTCAACAGGTGTGTTTGCTGCAACTGGCCGCTTGCCGTTTGCATGCGCAGGTTAAACTGCTCACGCAAAAGGTTCAGCAACTCAGTGTTCAGCTCTTCCACGCTTTTTTCGCGCAGCTCTTGTGCTTTCATTACATCACCGTCTTAGTTACAAAGGTGGTTTTGATAGGCAGTTTGGCTGCTGCCAGCTGGAAGGCTTCACGAGCCAGCTCTTCAGGCACACCGTCCATTTCGTACAGGACTTTACCAGGCTGGATCAAAGCAACCCAATACTCTACGTTGCCTTTACCTTTACCCATACGAACTTCGAGCGGTTTCTCGGTGATCGGTTTGTCCGGGAATACTCGGATCCAGATCTTACCTTGACGCTTAACTGCACGGGTCATCGCACGACGTGCTGCTTCAATTTGACGAGCAGTCAGACGACCACGGCCAACAGCTTTCAGACCGTAAGTGCCGAAGCTCACATCCGTACCTTGCGCAAGACCACGGTTGCGGCCCTTGTGCACCTTACGGAATTTTGTACGCTTTGGTTGTAACATCAGCGACTCTCCTTACTTGCGGCCTTTACGCTGCTGCTTTTTAGGTTGAGCAGCCGGTTCCGGTTGTTCAACTGCAGCCATACCACCCAGGATCTCACCTTTGAAGATCCATACCTTAACGCCGATTACACCGTAAGTGGTGTGCGCTTCAGATGTGTTGTAATCGATATCCGCACGCAGAGTGTGCAACGGAACACGACCTTCACGGTACCATTCAGTACGCGCGATTTCAGCACCGCCAAGACGGCCGCTTACTTCAACTTTGATACCTTTAGCGCCAAGACGCATTGCGTTCTGTACTGCTCGCTTCATAGCACGACGGAACATAACACGACGTTCCAGCTGTGAAGTGATGCTGTCAGCAACCAATTTTGCGTCCAGTTCCGGTTTACGGACTTCGGCGATGTTAATCTGCGCAGGAACGCCAGCGATATCCGCTACGACCTTACGCAGTTTTTCGACATCTTCGCCTTTCTTGCCGATAACGATGCCAGGACGAGCAGTGTGAATAGTCACACGGATGCTCTTCGCTGGACGCTCGATAACGATGCGAGAAACGGAAGCTTTCGCCAATTCCTTAGTCAGGAACTGACGAACTTTAAAGTCGCCGTCCAGGTTGTCAGCGAAATCTTTGGTATTTGCGTACCAAGTAGAGTTCCAAGGTTTGACAATACCCAGTCGAATACCATTAGGATGTACTTTCTGACCCATTGCTAGTCTCCAGAGTCTCAGCGATCGGACACAACCACAGTAATGTGGCTGGTGCGCTTCAGAATGCGATCTGCACGACCTTTAGCACGCGGCATAATGCGCTTCATGCTTGGGCCTTCGTCTACGAAAATCTTCGTGACTTTCAGATCATCGATGTCAGCGCCATCGTTGTGTTCTGCGTTAGCAATGGCAGACTCCAGTACCTTCTTAACCAGACCAGCAGCTTTCTTGTTGGTATAGGCCAGAGTTTCCAGAGCTTGCGACACTTTCTTACCGCGAATCAGGTCAGCAACAAGGCGAACCTTCTGAGCAGAAGAACGAGCGTGGCGATGTTTAGCGATAGTTTCCATCTCTTCCTCCTACCTTAGCGCTTTTTAGCTTTTTTATCAGCCGCATGGCCGCGATAAGTACGAGTCGGCGCGAATTCACCCAGTTTGTGACCGACCATTTCATCGGAAACAAATACTGGTACGTGCTGACGACCATTATGGACAGCGATGGTCAAACCGATCATGTTAGGAAAGATCGTTGAACGACGGGACCAAGTGCGCAAAGGCTTCTTGTCACCGCTTTCCACCGCTTTCTCTACCTTCTTCAGCAAGTGCAGGTCAATAAAAGGACCTTTCTTGAGAGAACGTGGCATGGCTTATCCTCTAATTATTTTTTGCTACGGCGACGTACAATGAATTTATCAGTACGCTTGTTGCTACGGGTCTTCTTACCTTTGGTTTGAACGCCCCATGGAGTTACCGGGTGCTTACCAAAGTTACGACCTTCACCACCACCGTGTGGGTGATCGACTGGGTTCATCGCAGTACCGCGAACGGTAGGACGAATACCACGCCAACGAGCAGCACCTGCTTTACCCAGAACGCGAAGCATATGTTCAGAGTTACCGACTTCACCTAAGGTGGCGCGGCAATCAACTTGAACTTTACGCATTTCGCCAGAGCGCAGACGCAGAGTTACGTAGGAACCGTCACGAGCAACGATCTGAACGTAGGCACCGGCTGAGCGAGCCATCTGGCCGCCTTTACCTGGTTTCATTTCTACGTTATGAACCGTTGAACCTACTGGGATGTTGCGCATAGGCAGGGTGTTACCTGTCTTGATTGCAGCATCAACACCAGATTGGATCTGGTCACCCACTTTCAGGCCTTTCGGCGCCAGGATATAACGGCGTTCGCCGTCTTTGTACAGAACCAGCGCGATATTCGCGGAACGGTTCGGATCGTACTCCAGACGCTCAACCACTGCAGCGATACCATCTTTGTTGCGTTTGAAGTCAACCAGACGATAATGCTGTTTGTGGCCACCACCGATATGACGGGTGGTGATACGGCCATTGTTGTTACGGCCACCGCTTTTGCTCAGTTTTTCAAGCAGCGGAGCATAAGGTTTACCCTTGTGCAGCTCAGGGTTAACCACTTTAACAACGTGGCGACGACCCGGAGATGTAGGTTTACATTTAACAATTGCCATTGTTCTTACTCCTCCGACTTACTCAGCGCCGCTGATGAAGTCCAGATTCTGGCCTTCTTTCAGGGTTACGTAAGCTTTTTTCCAGTCGCTACGACGACCAACACGCTGACCGTGACGTTTAACTTTGCCTTTAACCAGCAAGGTGTTCACATCTTCGACTTCGACTTCAAACAGTTTCGAAACCGCAGCTTTGATTTCCGCTTTAGTCGCGTCTTTGGCAACTTTGAGAACGATGGTATTGTTCTTTTCCATCGCAGTAGACGCTTTTTCAGAAACGTGCGGCGCGCGCAGCACTTTCAGCAGACGTTCTTCACGAATCATGCCAGCATCTCCTCAACTTGCTTCACAGCGTCAGCAGTCATAACTACTTTGTCGAAGGCGATCAGGCTTACTGGATCGATACCTGCTACATCGCGAACGTCAACCTTGTACAGGTTACGTGCGGCCAGGAACAGATTCTCGTCGACTTCGCCAGTTACAATCAGCACGTCTTCCAGAGCCATGTCTTTCAGTTTCTGTGCCAGCAGCTTAGTTTTAGGCGCTTCTACAGAGAACGTCTCGACAACGATCAAACGATCTTGACGTACCAGTTCGGACAGGATGCTTTTCAGCGCGCCGCGGTACATCTTTTTATTTACTTTTTGACTGTGGTCCTGTGGCTTTGCAGCGAAGGTTACACCACCGGAACGCCAGATCGGGCTCTTTACAGAACCTGAACGCGCACGGCCAGTACCTTTCTGACGCCAAGGTTTTTTACCGGAACCGGTTACTTCAGCACGGGTCTTCTGAGCGCGAGTACCTTGACGGGCACCTGCTGCATAAGCAACAACGACCTGGTGTACCAGCGCTTCATTGAAATCACGCCCGAAGGTAGTTTCGGAAACAGTCAGCGCGCTCTGCGCGTCTTTCACTACTAATTCCATTCCTATCTCCTCGACGTTAAGCCTTAATAGCAGGTTTAACGATCAGGTTGCCACCGGTAGCACCCGGAACAGCACCCTTGACCAGCAGCAGGTTGCGCTCAGCGTCAACACGTACTACGTCCAGGCTTTGAACGGTTACACGCTCGTTACCCAGTTGGCCTGCCATTTTCTTGCCTTTGAACACTTTGCCCGGAGTCTGGTTCTGACCGATAGAACCCGGAACACGGTGAGACAAGGAGTTACCATGGGTAGCGTCTTGGGTACGGAAATTCCAGCGCTTAACTGTGCCAGCAAAACCTTTACCTTTAGAAGTACCGGTAACATCAACTTTCTTAACGTCTGCGAAAATTTCAACGCTAATGTTCTGACCTGCAGTGAACTCTTCACCTTCTGCAAGGCGGAATTCCCACAGACCGCGGCCAGCTTCTACGCCAGCTTTAGCGAAGTGACCCGCTTCTGGTTTGGTTACACGGTTAGCTTTTTTGCTACCAGTAGTAACCTGCACAGCGCGGTAACCGTCGTTGTCCAGGTCTTTGACCTGAGTAACGCGGTTTGCTTCAATTTCGATAACGGTTACAGGGATAGAAACGCCATCTTCAGTGAAGATACGAGTCATACCCACTTTCTTACCGACTAAACCAATCATTGTTTCAACCTCTCAATCGCTCAATGACCCTGATTAACCCAGGCTGATCTGCACGTCTACACCAGCAGCCAGATCCAGACGCATCAGAGCATCAACGGTTTTCTCGGTTGGCTCAACGATGTCAACCAGACGCTTGTGAGTGCGAATTTCATACTGATCGCGCGCATCTTTATTGACGTGCGGAGAAATCAGGATGGTAAAGCGCTCTTTGCGGGTCGGCAGCGGGATTGGACCACGAACTTGCGCACCAGTGCGCTTCGCAGTCTCAACGATTTCCGCAGTTGATTGATCGATCAGACGATGATCAAACGCTTTCAGGCGGATACGGATTCTTTGGTTCTGCATGAGACCAGAGCTCCAATTATTTTAAACGTAAATGATTACTCCTCAAACCCATTTCGATTGATGGGAGAGTGTAATCGTTCTTCACATAACCCCCATATCGGGAGTATTGTTGACCGGCAAGTAAACTTATCGGCCATCTGATTCTCATTGAATCAGGCCTACCAAGATTAGGTAAGCCCGCGCATTATACTTAAACACCAGTAAGAAGCAATCCGAACTACAAAAAAAAATGCTTTTATTTTGCGCTCTTCTCTTCTTGTTGCTGTTCCAACATCGCTTTTTCCAACCACTCTTGTAATGGTATATCCGGGCTTCCCTCATCTAACTTCATGATTTGACTTTCATCGCTTTCGCCTGTCGGCGCCTCTTCCGGAGCCTCATTTTCCATAGATGAAGTATCTTCCAGCAGTTGTTCATCAGCATTTGTATCGTCATCACTATCGGCCGACTGACTAACAGCAGGCATCGCTTTGTCCTGATAGATGTAATGTAAGGGGGATTGCTTATAAGGAAGACGGGATTCTTCACTGACACCTATCCGGTAACTCTGCCAGTTAAGATAACTTATATGAAGATAAGCCCCTGCCATCGCACCAGCCAACAAGCATAGGCAACCTAATCCCAGAGAATAAAGGCTTTTTCTGAGCGGGCGATGCACTACCACCTTCACTTTTTGTTTGTTTAAATGGCTTGTGTAAGCCGATAAATGAATGTTTTGCATTTTAACCTAGAGCTCTTCTTCTGTAAGCAGCACGGGCATGTTGCCGGTACGTTTAGCGATTTGCATCAGTGTGCCCTTACCTACCCTTCCATCAACAATAAGACCTTCCCGTTGTTGGAATAATTTAACCTTCCTGATCAAATCTTTGTCCCACTGACCCGTTTTACCGAATGGCAGGTTCAGGATTTTGCTCAGTGTCATATCTAACCAAGCGGTGTCAGCTTCAGGGCTTGTATTGTTGATGGCGTTTTTACCGCTCGGAGTCTGCGGAAATAGCTGGATATATTCGCCACCCCAAACTTCGTTAAACCAGCTGCGCTGAACCGTCCACGTCTCATCTTTAATAAGAATATCTAACTCCTCATCAGTGACCTTCACAACGGTAGCGTACACGGTCTGTTTATCTGCTGTAATCGGACTTAACCAGGGAATTCCGTCCTGGACTAAGGTCTCTAAGGTTGCCTTACCCTTTTTACAGGTGAGCTGTGCACGGACGGCCTGATCACAGAACGCATCATTAGTTGGCACGTCATAACCCCACACCTGAAAGAGCTGACGCATTCCGTTACGCTCGTTACTTCCAACATCACTCAGTTTTTTGGCCGCAGCAGGGATTTCATGCAGCCTTTCGGAAAACGTCGCCAACAGCGGCAGGTATGGCTTTACATAACCTAAATAAGTCCATCCCAAAACACTGCCCAAAAGCATGTAACACGCAATGAGAAACGTGAGACATTTCCTTTTGCCAAGCGTCAGTCCTCGGGCTTCGAGGCAGACTTTCATTTGCCGATAAGTGACTGACTGTGTTTTTTCTGCATATGCGCTGTTAAGTGAATCTGTTGCCAGTTCATTAATAAGCCGAAACCGCCCACCAGCAGCACTGTGCAACAATTTGACGAGTGGTTTGTTAAAAAGGGTTGGCTCCCCTCCGGCTGATTGCATCCTTTGGGACAGATAGTCCGAGGTTTCTGCGAGACTCATTGGAGACAGAGAGTAAACCGCATGTGGTAGCCCCATCTTATGGTGCCTGCCGCGGCCTTTACTCCCCTTATGTTCTTCTACTAGCAGGAATGAGACACGCAGAGATTGCGGATAAGTTTTGAATGTACGTAAAAACTCATAACTTTCTGGCGTGAGGTTTTCAGCATTATCGATCACGACCAACCAGGGCTCTGTGGGGTCCTCATTGTGGACAAAGGATTCTGCAATTCGCATAGTGAGAATCGAGGCTGGTAATGTTTGCCATTTCTTTAAATGAAAACAAAAGGCTAGTAATTGTCCAAGGCTTTCACTGTCTGCGCCATTCAAAGACGCTGCACTTAAATTCAATACCCGGCATTGACTTTTTCTGGCAATCTCGTGCGCCAGTCGCGTTTTACCAACACCTTTGTTACCATCGATTATCGCGATACCTCCCTGATTCAACTTCTGCAGAATAAAATCCTGAGCGGCCAACAAACGTATATTATTGAAATAATTACCTTCCAAAAAGGGAAGCGTGACAAAATTAAAGTAATCGCGGTACATACCGATACCCATAACCATTTATACATTCAATGAATGTTTTTAAATAAAAAACCGAAAGAGGAATAAATCTGAAAATCAAGAAACACAACCTCATTCGTATTGAACATGTATTAATGTGAATCAATGTTTTTCTGCGTATAATATAGCCTAATAAGTAACCCACTGGAATAACGAAAGCACAAGGGAATGATCCAATACATGTATGCCATCTGGAATAAAGGGCATCGGCCAAATATATCATTGAAGACAGGAATACTTATTGTCATTACATTCATACTCACAATGATTTGTTGCTCAACAATCGCTTTTACTGTGCTAAATAGCAGGGAAAGTTTTGGGTTCCTGCCCAAGACCTCCACCGACGCCAAAATTTTTATCAATATACCCGGCACACTATTTGAAAAACGCAGAAATGCAGTGATTAAAGAGGTAACTCGATCACCAGCGACTAGCGTTAAGCTTCCCTTATTCCTTAAGGGAGTTCTGACAAGTACTGACAGTCGGCGCTCACTGGCTATTCTTCAAGGACCGACGGGTCAGCATAGTTACCGTGAAGGTGAAAAGCTTGCTGATGTGGAAAACGCTTACTTGCAGTCAGTAAAACCAGACGAAGTTTTAATACGCACCCCCAAGGGAACAGCGATTTTATACCTCAGTGATAAAGCTCAGGATAATAAACGCCCAGAACCACAAAAACAGAGGGCAAACAAAGAACACGCAAAATACTTAATGCATTATTTAGTTGCCAACCCCGTATATAAAGATGAGAAACTTACAGGTTATAGATTCAATCCCAAAACGAGCCGCAATGTTTATCTTAGAGCGGGACTTATTCCAGGCGAGTTCGTCATCAAAATAAATGGGCAATCTCTCGACGACACTGCAACAGCAGATAAATACATTGAACAACTGGCAAGCCTGAGGGATGTACAACTTACCGTTCTGAGAGAAAATCAACTTCAGAATATCTATATAAATCTAGCCACTATCGAAACATCGTTGGATACAGAAAGTCATGAAGAAGTTCATTAACTCTCTCCTAGTAAAGGCATGCATATTATTTGCCACCCTTCCAGGGATTGTACACGCGGAAGAGTTTACTGCGAGCTTTAAAGGCACGGATATTAAAGAGTTTATTGATACGGTAAGTAAAAATCTGAATAAAACTATCCTTATCGATCCCTCCGTGCAGGGAACTGTTTCTGTCAGAAGTTATGATGTTTTGAATGAAGAACAATACTATCAATTTTTTCTCAGCGTGCTGGATGTCTATGGTTTTGCTGTGATCCCCATGGACAACGGGCTACTGAAGGTCGTGCGTTCAGCGAATGCCAAAATGTCTGGCGTGCCCGTTGCAGACAAAAACAACCCCGGCAAGGGAGATGAAATTATCACCCGCGTCGTAACGCTTCTTAATGTGCCGGTCAGAGAGTTAGCACCTTTGCTTCGCCAGATGAATGACAGTACCGGAGTAGGGAATGTTGTTCATTACGAACCCTCCAATGTTTTGCTTCTGACGGGCCGGGCATCGGTGGTCAACCGGCTTATTAAGCTTGTCGAACGCGTTGACGCGATGGGTGACCAGCAAAGGCAAACCATTAAACTAAAATATGCTTCTGCCCCGGAAATGGCTGAGATGATGAACAACCTGGTTCGCGAGGAATCTAAAGGACAATCATCGTCCATATTACAAGCCAAAATCGTCGCGGATGAGAGAACCAATACCCTAATCATCAGCGGGCCAGAAGGTGTGCGCAGCCGCGCAGCAAAACTGGTTAGTCAGCTTGATAAAGACCAGTCATCTCAGGGCAATACGCGTGTTTTCTATCTGAAATATGCCAAAGCGGAAAAAATCGTTCCCGTACTTACTGGCATCACAGAAGAGATGAAAGAAGGCAAAACAGCTCAGCCTTCCGGCGCGTCTAACAAGCCGATGAGCATCACTGCAGATGAACAAACAAACTCCATCGTCATTACTGCACAGCAGGATGTGATGCAGTCACTCGAACAGGTCATCACCAAGCTCGATATCCGCCGTGCACAGGTGTTAGTCGAAGCCATTATTGTCGAAGTACAGGATGGCAACGGGCTTAATCTGGGTATCCAGTGGAGCAACAACCAGGTTGGTGGAACACAATTTACCGGAACCGGCGCGCCAATATCGACCGTTGCGGCCGGAGTTCGCCAGTACAAAAAAGAGGGCATTATCAGCAGCGATAATCCTCTGAGCAGCACTTTGCAGACCTTCAATGGCATGACCGCAGGCTTCTTTAGCGGTGACTGGAATGTCTTACTCACTGCGTTATCCACCAGTAATAAAAACGATATTCTTGCCACCCCAAGCATTGTCACTCTCGATAATAAAGAAGCCTCATTCAACGTCGGTCAGGAAGTCCCCTCCCTGTCCGGCTCACAAACTACATCTGGCGATAACATTTATAGCAGCGTGGTTTACAAAACCGTCGGCACAAAATTAAAAGTCACTCCGCAGATCAATGAAGGTGACTCTGTGCTGATGGAAATCGAACAGGAAGTTTCCAGCGTTGATACTTCAACTAACTCTAGTCTTGGTCCGACCTTCAATACCCGCACCATTTCCAATGCCGTGCTGGTTCGTACGGGTGAAACTGTAGTCCTGGGCGGTTTGCTGGATGACAGTACCAAAGAAACCAAATCCAAAGTTCCTCTGTTGGGTGATATTCCGTGGATAGGCAATTTGTTCCGCTATACCAGCACTGAATCAGCAAAACGTAATCTGATGGTGTTTATCAGGCCGACCATTATTCGTGATGATGAGGTTTACTCTTCCATTTCCAATAAGAAATATTCGCACTTTCAAAAAATTCAAAAAACGCGTCAGGATGAGGACCATCAGGATCTGCTCACGCCAAATACCCGTTCTATTTTGCCTGACTATCCTGGGAACAATGTGCCAAAAGCATCCATATCCACCACGCCTGATGACGGCAAACCTCGTAATCCGTTTAGTGGATAAGCCATGAACAGTGATAACGAAGTGCTATATAGACCCGTTGTGGAACAAGCCTCCCCTGTTCTGCCTTATACCTACGCCAAACAAAAAGGCGTAACGCTGCTTGATAACGTACTTTTTTGCCGACAGGACATTTCAGCGGAAACACTGCTCGAAGTACGTCGGATCATGGGTGAAATAACGGCGGTCGAAATAGTGGAAACGACATTGTTCGATGAAAAGTTATCAGCAACCTACCAGCGTAGCAGCGGCGAGTCACAACAAATCATTGATGATATCGATAACGAGGTCGATCTTCTGTCTTTGTCTGAGGAATTACCTGATAACGAAGACTTACTGGCCAGTGATGAAAATTCGCCGATCATCCGTCTGATTAATGCGGTGCTTTCTGAAGCAGTCAAAGAGGGTGCTTCGGATATCCATATCGAAACCTTCGAACGCATGCTCAGTATCCGGTTTCGTATCGATGGCGTCTTACGGCAAATCCTGCAACCGGCTCGCAAGCTGGCACCGTTCTTGGTATCGCGCATCAAGGTGATGGCGAAACTGGATATCGCTGAAAAACGTTTACCTCAGGATGGTCGCATTTCGTTACGTATCGGTCACCGGGCGATTGATATCCGCGTATCGACCATTCCAGCTCAATATGGTGAGCGTGTGGTGATGCGCCTTTTGGATAAAAATAATTTATGTCTTGAGATTCCACAACTTGGTCTGTCTCCACAGGACGAACAACAGCTATCGGCATTAATCCGTAAACCTCACGGGATCATTCTGGTCACCGGGCCGACCGGTTCAGGTAAAAGCACGACTCTGTACGCAGTTCTTTCTGCACTCAACAATAACGAGCGTAACATTCTTACTGTCGAAGACCCGATTGAGTATGAACTGGAGGGCGTGGGGCAAACGCAAGTTAACCCCCGTGTAGAAATGACATTTGCGCTCGGTTTGCGGGCGATTTTGCGTCAGGACCCGGATGTAGTCATGGTCGGTGAGATCCGCGACAATGAAACAGCTCAAATCGCGGTGCAGGCTTCACTGACCGGCCATCTGGTGATGTCAACATTGCATACAAATAGTGCCGTCGGTGCCATTACCCGTTTACGGGATATGGGTCTGGAGCCCTTCCTTCTCGCCTCCTCATTATTAGGCGTGGTGGCTCAGCGACTCGTGCGACGCCTTTGCCCGCATTGTACCCGACAGTCCCCGTTAGATGTGTCTCACATTCCTTTATTCCACTTTCTGCCTGAACCACCAGCCACTGTTTTTAAAGCCGTCGGATGTTCTCAATGCCATTTCACGGGCTATAAAGGCAGGGCGGCTATCCACGAATGCATGGTTGTTGATAACGCTATACGTCAGGCTATTCATGAGAATCAGGATGAATTTTCCATTGAGAACATTCATCGCAAAACTGCCCGAAGCTTGCGGGAAAATGGACTGCTTAAAACCATTAGCGGCGAGACTACGCTGGAAGAAGTGATCAGAGTTACTGCCGAACAAGAGATAGCGACACGGGGAACACCCTCATGAGCCGCTTCGCCTTTCATGCAATCACCCCGACGGGCAAGACGCAGCGAGGAGTAATTGATGCCGATTCTCTCCGCCTGGCGCGCCAGATTGTCCGCGAGCGGGGTTTAACGCTTCTTGAAATAAAGCAGGTGGGCAACTCGCTGACAACTCTAAATAGTAAAAATAAAGGATTGAAAACGCGTGTCCCTTCACATGCCATTTCACTATTCTCACGTCAGCTCGCCACATTAACCAATGCAGCCCTGCCCGTAGAAGCCGCACTTGCCGTTATTGCCCGCCAAACCGAGCACGCCGGACTCACGCAAGTGCTGACCGCTGTGCGTAACAAAGTGGTGGAGGGACATACGCTAGCCGATGCATTATCTGATTTTCCTCGCCTATTTGATCCGATGTTCAGAACACTGGTCACGGCAGGTGAACGAACCGGACAACTCGGCACCGTACTGGAAAAAATGGCGGATTATTATGAAATCCGCCAGCAAATCAAAAGCAAGTTGTCGCAAGCCATGATTTACCCGGCCATGCTCACCATCATTGCCATTCTAGTGATTGTTATTTTGCTGGTTGCCGTCGTCCCGCAAATCATTGAACAGTTTGTGCATATGAAACATACGCTGCCCATCTCCACCCGTATTTTAATTGGCGTCAGTGGTTTCCTGGAACGTACATGGTGGGTGATTGCCATAGTGGTTATCGCTTTCATCGCTACCTTCAGGCTGGCTCTGCGCCGTAAGCATAATCTTATGCGTTTTCATACGGCGTTGCTCGGTGTTGTCGTTTTAGGGCCACTGATCAGGGCCATCAATAGTGCCCGATATGCCCGGACTCTCAGTATCTTGCAATCGAGCGGCGTTCCTTTACTTGATGCGATGAAAATCTCAACAGAAGGGATAACTAACCGCCGGATCCATTATTTACTTACCCAAGCGGCAGAACATGTTCGTCAGGGCAGCTCACTCTTTGCTGTTCTGGAACAAACCCGCCTCTTCCCACCCATGATGCTCTACATGATTGCTTCCGGTGAACAAAGCGGGCGTCTTGGCGAGCTTATGGCACACGCGGCTGACAATCAGGACAAGCTGATGCAACACCGGCTTTCAATGGTATTGGCGCTATTTGAACCACTGCTGATTGTCACTATGGCCAGTATTGTTTTATTCATCATCATGTCGATTTTACAACCGATTCTCCAGCTTAATAATCTGGTCAGTTAAAGGTATCATTCCATGTTAAACATTCAAAAAAATCAGTACATTGGCACTCAGAAGCAACAAGGCTTTACATTAATCGAACTGATGGTGGTTATCGTCATTCTCGGGGTGCTGGCAGCGCTCGTTGTTCCTAATGTAATGGGCAACAAAGAACGGGCAGATACCCAAAAAGCCGTCAGCGATATTGTCGCCCTCGAGAACGCCCTCGACATGTATAAGCTGGATAACCATCGCTATCCAACAACCGAACAAACGCTTGAAGCCCTTGTAACCCTGCCCACGATCAACCCGCTACCTGCAAATTATCGTAACGATGGATACATAAAGCGTTTGCCCGCCGATCCCTGGGGCAACGAATACATGTTGGTCAGTCCAGGTGAACATGGGGCTATCGATGTCTTTTCTGCCGGGCCTGACAGTGAGCCCAACACCGCAGATGACATAAAGAACTGGGTTGAGAAGGATCACTAACCTTGTCCGCGGTCAAACAATCCGGCTTTACGCTGCTGGAAATACTGATGGTAATGGCCATTTTCGCCATTGCTGCAGGGGTTGTGGTCATGGTTTTACCGTCTGACAACTCACAAATCCAACGCGCTGAGCAAATGAAAACAGTGATGGAATATGCTGCTGAGCGCGCAGTGCTGGAAGGAAAACCGCTCGGGCTTTCCTTAACGGCCGGCGCTTATCGGTTTGTGATTTTAGGTGGCACGCTAACGTTGATTCCACTAACACGTGAGCCTCAGTGGCAAGAAATTGAATCTTCCCGCATGCCTGTCAGCGGTGAATTTGCGGAAAATGAAACCCTTTCGCTCAGCCCTTTAGCCCTCAATAAATCTATCAACCGCCCACCACAGATTGTTTTTATGCCCGACGGAACACTTTCAGTCTTTGAACTCAGTTTTTCTTCCTCTGCATCTGAACCGGCCTGTTGCAGCATCATTTCTGAAGGACGACTGCCACTGATCTTCAATGTCAGAAGGTCTGGAAAATAATGCGTATATCTTCAACGTGTAGTGTTAAAAATCAGCAAGGTATGACTCTGATTGAAGTAATCATTGCCCTCGGCATCTTCGCCACGGCGGCTCTGGCATTACTGAATAGCCTGAGTTCGCAAATGAGCGCAGTAGATCATTTTCGAACTTCTCTCTTTGCCAGCTGGGTTGCTGAAAATACGCTGATAGAAACACAGATCAAAGCGGAAAAAAAAGAAAAAAGACGAGTAACGCTAGCCGGGCAGGAATGGTTTGTTGAACAGCAACATACCCTTGATAGAGAGAACAACATTAGCCAGAACCAGGTACGCGTTCTTCAGATTGAAGATGCCCATTCGCCGATCCTTTCGGTGAGCCGCTGGACTCAGATAATGGCAGAGAAGCCATGAGCTGCCAGCAGCCAGCCAAACAACAAGGTTTCACGCTGATAGAAGTCATGATTGCGATGACGATATTTGCGCTTCTCAGCCTGCTGGCCTATCAGATCCTTTCCGCATCAGTTAAAAACAGTGAAATAGCACAAGAACACACGGCAAGACTGACCGTAATTCAGACTACATTTTCTTTGCTGGAACGGGATCTGATCCAGATATTGCCACGGCAAACCGATGTGGCAGGAGCTCTTTTATCAGCCTCTGAGACATCATTAAGTTTTACAACCATTGGCAGTTATTCTGCATCAGCCCCCTTGTCTGCCAGTGATCTTACACGGGTTACCTGGACATTTACCGATCACACACTGACGCGCAGCGCACAATCTCTTCCGTCCCAGCCACTGACTGATTCATCAGCGATAACGCCCTTTACCCTGCTGACAGGCGTAAGTTCTTTGCATTGGCGATTCTATTCCGGCGGCTGGACCAACAGCTGGAGCAAAACGGATTCTTTTCCAAAAGTCATCGAACTCATTGTCACGCTGGAAGATATGGGTGAAATACGCCGGTTATTCCTCCTGCCCCAAATAATTGAGGAGACGAAGGCAGAGTCAGTTGATAAGCCGTCTGAGCAAGCAAGTTCTGAATCCGCAGCTCCGATACCCTTAAACGGGGAGAACACCACCGATGAGTAAGCAACAAGGTGTGGCGCTACTGATCGTCTTAATGATCCTTGCCATCATGGCTGCATTAGCGGCAAAAATGACGCTGCAATTTCAGGTCAGCCAGCACCGCCAAAGTTGGTTACTCAATCAACAGCAATTACGCTGGCTAACCTTTGCCGCTGAAGAAATCGCCCTGCCGAGACTGAAAAAAGAACTTACCGAAAACCCTGTTCAAAACAACCTCGTTCAGTTTGCCGTTCAGCAAGGCCACTTCACCGGCCAGGATGGATTTTCAGTGGACTATATTATTGCTGATGGACAAAACTGTTTTAACATTAACAGCCTGCGTAATAACGAGCCTGACACGACGATAGAGGGTGAACCATACAATACGCAGGTACTGAAACAACTTCTTCTCGATGCGCAGGCAACATCCGTTGAAACCGAGCGGTTCGCTGATACCCTCAGCGATTATCTTGATGCCGATAACGAGACCCGAACATCCGGTGCGGAATCCGAGTATTACGAAACGCTGATACCGCCCCGTGCTGCAGCTAATCAACGTCTTTTTTCCCTGAATGAGCTGGCGCTGCTGCCCGACCTCCCTCTTCTGCCACTCAAAAAAATCCGACATCAGCTTTGCACTCTCCCCGAAGAGTTTCAGCAAATTAATGTGAATATGCTGACCGAAGAACAGGCTCCTCTGTTAAGCGCCTTATTTCTTGGCGGTATTAATCAGGAGGATGCAATCAGATTAATTTCAGCGCGACCGCGCAGAGGCTGGGTTTCTGTTGACGCTTTTCTGAAAGAGGTGAAGAAACAGCGTTTTAGTCTGGAAATCCAAAGCAGCGAATTAAAACCGCTGCTGACGGTACGCAGCCAATACTTCGTCCTCTATACGCTAGGCCGGTTTGAAGAACAGCAAAATGCTATGAGCAGTTTTGTGCAATTCAATCCACAGGATTCAAAAATCAAAATTTATCAACGTCGCTATCGGGTAATTGAGTAAATGGAACAACTTCATCTGGCCAACAGGCTGTTTATCAGGGCTGGTACTACGCCAGAGCACTCACTCTATTGGTTCACGGATAAGGCAGAATGTGACAACGATATCCATTGCCTGCCGGATACCGAACATTTATCAGAACTCGCCACACAACCTGCGGCACGTAATGTTTGTCTGTTCATCCCGGCCAGTGAAATAGTTTTCCGTCAGATCGCTCTGCCTCAACACGCAAACAAAATTACTCGCCAGATGATTGGCCATCTTACTGAAGAAAGTATTGCCAGCGATGTCGATACGTTGCATTGGGTTGAGCTTTATCGAGAAAAACAGACACTCTTTGTGGCGGGTATTGAATCAGATTATTTAAGAAACTGGCTTCGGCTATTTAGCGATGCAGGGCTGACAATAAGGCACATTTATATTGATGCCTTGCTGCTGCCCAGGCATGAAGAAGGCTGGTCGATAATGAAGCTTGATAAGCAGTGGCTCCTTCGACAGTCGGAATATTCAGGCTGCCAGGTTGAGCAGGTATTACTCGATACCCTACTTAAAATCGCAACGCCGGAGACATTACATTACTACGGAGATGAGAAATCGATTTCTGCTGGCTGGGTGCGCGCTGATCTGCCTTTTCATCCCCTGATTATGATGAAGAATAACTGTCCGTCAGCAGTGAATCTGCTGCAGGGCGAGTTCGCCGTGCGTAAAGAAGAATCCGTCTGGGAACGTCATCTGCTACGGGTGGCAACCAGCATGGCGATACTCACGGTGCTAGTGATTATCGGCGCCAAACTTTTCACCTGGTGGCAGATTTCTCAGCAAGAATCATTACTGAAAAAAGAGATGCTTGCACTTCATCAAACCTGGTTTCCGCAGGACAAACACACCCGTAATCTGAAGTTCTATTTTGAACAAAATATGAAAAAAGTACCCATGGCTTTTCTTCCTGCACTGGCAAAACTCACGACTTATCAGGGGCAGAGCCCGCAAATTGACATAGATAAATTAGATTTTCAGCAAGAGACGAAACAGTTCACTCTGCAGATTACTACGGGTGACCGGGCGGCGATTGATGATTTCGTCGAACGGACCGAAAGCGATTTTCACTTTGCCATTTCTAAGTTAGCCACGTCATCAGCGGGTATCACCGCCACGCTAACTCAGCGGAGTAAATCATGAAACAGTGGCTGATGCTTAAAAATGAACGGGAAAGATGGCTGATACTGGTTGCCGCTTTTCTGTTGGCAGTAACTTGCATCTGGTACGGTATTTTAACCCCGCTCAACAACCGGATCGCCCAATCCCGTGCACGGGTCAACACACAACATCACCAGCTTGAATGGATGATTCAGCAAACCCAGCGTCTCGGGGCACCTTCCGGACTGCGAGTTAAGACAGAAAAGCTGACGGAAGCTATTAACACCTCAGCGGCAGGTTTATCCCTGCAACTTCCTAAGACTACTCAGAATGAGCGGGGAGTCGCCCTAAGCTTTGAGCAGATCCCTTACACCACCCTTTTACGCTGGCTTGAAATTCTCAATAAGGAATACGGTATTCAGGTCGTGGCCATCTCAATAGTGACAGGTAACGGACCAACAGGAAGCGTCAGTGTTCCTCAACTCACACTGCGTTAACGGGCAGATGTCATAACAAGGAAGATATTTAGCATGGACGGAGGATGGCAGCAATTGTCTTATATCACATCATTACCCGACGGGTTTTATCACACCTGCGTCGCTGTTTTGGGATTGCTGCTGGGCAGCTTTCTTAATGTCGTCGTTTATCGCTTGCCGCTGATGATTCAGAACGATGGTCAACTGACAGAGCATGGGTTTAATCTGAGCCTTCCGGCATCACACTGCCCCGCCTGTATACATCCGCTAAAATACTGGCAGAACATTCCGGTTTTGAGCTGGTTGTTGTTACGGGGGAAATGCCATTATTGCAAAACCACGATCTCTAAAAGGTACCCCCTTACAGAAGCAGGATGCGCCGCCATGTTTCTTGGTCTGTCGTTTCTGTTTACCACTCCCCTGAGTTTATTCAGTGCCTTATTACTGTTCTGGTTTCTTCTGGCATTAAGCCTGATTGATTTGGCAACTTACCTGCTTCCTGACCGACTGACACTGCCCTTGCTGTGGGCCGGGTTACTCGTCCACTCTCTGTACGGCAGCGTGACACTTCAGAATGCATTATATGGCGCGGTCGCAGGTTATCTGGCGTTGTGGTTTTTGTACTGGAGTGTCAAGTTAGTCAGCGGCAAAGAGGGAATGGGGTACGGGGATTTTAAACTCCTGGCAGCACTTGGCGCCTGGGTGGGCTGGCAGATGTTGCCATATCTGTGTATTCTCGCCGCGCTTGCGGGGATCGTTTTCACACTGGTAAGGGTAAGTATTTATAAAATGTCAGAGCAAACGCCTTTCGGACCCTGCCTGGCACTGGCTGGTGCGCTGATTTACATCAGCCAGGAGAGCAAAACAATCTGGCTGATGTTGAGTTAATACAGCAGAAATTACTGGGATTCTTCTTTCAGCTGAGACTGGATGTAGTTCTGAATGCCAATACGCCCGATGAGTTCCAGTTCGGTTTCCAGCCAGTCGATGTGATGCTCTTCATCCGCCAGGATATTAATCATTAAATCGCGGCTGACGTAATCGTGCACCGAGTCAGCATAAGCAATGCCTTCGCGTAAATCCTTCGCCCCTTCAAGTTCCAGCAGCAAATCAGATTTCAGCATTTCCTCAACATCTTCACCAATATTGAGTTTGCCGAGATCCTGCAGGTTAGGAAGCCCTTCCAGGAAGAGGATCCGCTCAATATAGATATCGGCATGTTTCATTTCATCAATGGATTCGTGATATTCGATACCGTTGAGACGCATCAGTCCCCAGTTTTTAAACATACGGGCATGCAAAAAGTACTGATTGATAGCAACCAGTTCATTTCCAAGAAGTTTATTGAGGTGTGCAATGACTTTTTTATCGCCTTTCATAGGTAACTCCTCCGTTCCGGTATCTAAAGCGTAGATCCGGTTCAGAGTAAGTCAAAAAAAAGGCACACTTTTTAACTAAGTATTTTTACGCGATGTTTTTGAAATCAGGAATTTGCTGTAATTCATCTTCCATTATTTGTCGTGCCGCACGAACACATTTGCCACATTGCGTTCCTACCGGAACAAAACTCCTCAACTGTTGGAACGTTTGCGGCTGGTAACGTCTGACTGCCTGTCTGATCGTTTTATCACTGACTGAATTGCACAAACACACGTACATATAAACCACGCTTCGCATAAATCTTGAACTAACTGTAAATGAGAATGGTTATTATTGCAAATGCAGTTTGAACGCTTTTGCACACAAATTTTAGGCAATAAAAAAGGGTGCCGAAGCACCCTTTTTTTGCTCTTAATTATCAGCGATTAAGCGATAACTTTAGCAACAACACCAGCACCTACAGTACGGCCGCCTTCACGGATTGCGAAACGCAGACCGTCATCCATCGCGATTGGGTGGATCAGGGTAACAACCATGTTCACGTTGTCACCAGGCATAACCATCTCAACGCCTTCTGGCAGTTCGATAGTACCGGTCACGTCAGTTGTACGGAAGTAGAACTGTGGACGGTAGCCTTTGAAGAATGGAGTATGACGACCACCTTCATCTTTGCTCAGGATGTACACTTCGGAATCAAACTTGGTGTGTGGTTTGATTGAACCTGGTTTAGCCAGAACCTGACCACGTTCGATATCTTCACGTTTGATACCACGCAGCAGAACACCAACGTTCTCACCAGCACGGCCTTCGTCCAGCAGTTTGCGGAACATTTCAACG
>NZ_JYDF01000058.1:0-72758 GCF_003263525.1 Rahnella sp. NRRL B-41462
GGTGGTTTAACCGGAGACAGCACGGCAGACGGTATGACAGGCGCGATAGCGGGAACACCACAGTGAACAACACCTGTTAGGACGGTCAACTTTAAGCATTTTTATGAATACAAATTCATTTTTGTGCTTCAAAGGATAATGAAGGAATCAGGCTTATAGCGCTATTTTTCTTCATCGAAGGCCCAAATTCACGGGCCTCATTTCCTTGAGTGACCGGCATTAGCCTGCGGGCGGCCTTTTTTATTGGGAGAAACCATGAGCTTTACGCAGGATGTACAGGCGCTTGAGCCGGGGCAACTGATCCAGCTCATTGAGATTGATGGGACTCAATTTGGTTTTGATACCATCTTGAGATTTCATGCACACAATATTGACCCTACGGGCTGGAATTCATTTGCTGCTGAAAACCTGCCCTCCATTATCTGGCAGGGCAATGAGTATGATCCCCATCCCTATGAGCTAACCGGGCTGGAATTGTCCAGTACTGGTTCGCAGCCCACGCCGACGCTGTCAGTGGGTAATGTGGGTAATTACGTCACTGCGCTGTGCCTGCAGTATGACGATATGGTAAAGGCGAAAGTCAAAATCCATACGACGCTGGCGAAATATCTTGATGCAGCAAACTGGATCGCCGGAAACCCCACCGCCAGCCCGACGGAAGAACGCGTTCAGCTTTTTTACATCAATGCCAAAAAAGCGGAGACCCGCGTACAGGTAGATTTTGAACTGTGCTCTCCGTTCGACGTACAAAGCCTTCAGTTGCCTACGCGACAAATCACACCTGTTTGTACCTGGTGCATGCGCGGCTGGTACCGGACGGGTACGGGTTGTGATTACGCGGGTTCAAATTATTTCCTGAAAGACGGTACGCCTATAAACAACCCCGCACTCGATGTGTGCGGCGGCCGCATATCTGATTGCAAACTGCGTTTCGGTGATGAAAACCCTTTGCCGTTTGGCGGGTTTCCGGCAGCAAACTTACAGGGAAAATAACCATGCGTGAAAAACTGATGAATGAAATCCGTGCGCATGTGTCAGCCGAATACCCAAACGAAGCCTGCGGGCTGATCGTTGAAACAGGTACCGGACAGCGGTTTATACCGTGCCGGAATGTCGCTGAAAAACCCGCTGATACCTTCACGCTTTCACCGGACGACTACCTCTCAGCTGCTGAACTGGGAGAGGTCATTATGGTTATCCACTCGCATCCCGATGTGGTTCAACTGGTGCCGTCGGAAATGGACCGTATCCAGTGCGATCACTCAGGTGTCGAATGGGGGATTATGTCGTGGCCGGATGGGGATTTCTGCACGATTTCACCGCGCGGCGACCGTGAGCTTGCGGGCCGCAGGTGGGTGCTGGGGCATGCTGACTGCTGGTCGCTCATCATGGACTACTACCGGATGGAGCACGGTATCATCGTTAGAAACTACGCGGTTGATCGTGAATGGTGGGTTGATGGAAAAGAAAACCTCTATGACGATAACTGGCAGGCGGAAGGGTTCGTTGAGATTGACGCCAGCGGCATGCGGGCGGGTGACATGATCATGATGCGCGTTCAGGCCCCTGTAACCAATCATGCGGCCATTTACATTGGTGACAACATTATGGTTCACCACATGTTCGGTAACCTTTCTGCCCGCGTTCCGTACGGCAAATATTACCGGGACCGGACGGTTCGCGTCGTCCGCCGTAAGGAGTTGGTTGATGCTTAAGACCATGACGTTAAAAGGGCCTCTCGCGAAGAAGTTCGGTAAAACTCACCAGTTTCATGTGGCCGACATTAACGAATTTCTCCGGGCTATGTGCTCCCAGGTTAAAGGGTTCAAAAACTACGTGTCGAATTCTCATCTTAATGGCGTGAAATTCGCTTTCTACAGCGGCAAAAACAATATCTCGCTCGAAGAGTTTGATATGTCGGCAGCGGCCACAGAATACATGATGGTGCCGGTGATTGAAGGCGCTAAGAGGGCTGGCACGCTCCAGATCGTTATTGGTGCTGTTGCCCTAGTGGCTGCATTCTTTACGGCTGGCGCTTCAATGGCTGCATGGGGTGCTGCTTTAAGTGCTGGGGCTATGTCGGCTTCGACTGTCCTGACGGGTATCGGCCTGTCAATGATGATGGGCGGCGTTGTCCAGATGCTGACGCCACAGCCCTCATACAATGTCGGCGCTTCGTCCAGCACGGACAACAAGCCAAACTATGCGTTTGGCGCCCCCGTAAACACCGTGGCCATGGGTTACCCCGTACCGGTGTTGTACGGACAGCGTGAAATAGGCGGAGCCATTATTAGCGCGGGGATTTTCTCCAGCGACCAGCAGTAACCTCAACACAATTATTAAATAACCCGCTTCGGCGGGTTTTTTTATGGGTGAAATATGCGACTTCTTGAAGGTGAAACCATTATCCGCGGCGCGAAGGGTGGGAGCAGCAGCGCCCATACGCCGGTTGAGCAGGCAGATGATCTGCTATCCGAAGCAAAACTGAAAATGGTCATTGCCCTTTCGGAAGGTGAAATTCAGGGTGATCTGGTTGCTCAGCAAATTTTCCTTAATGATACCCAACTGGCTAATGACGACGGCACCTATAATTTCACCGGCGTGAAATGGGATTACCGTAAAGGTACGCAGGATCAGACATACCTTCAGGGCATGCCCGAGATTGATAACGAGTCGTCCGTGGGGATTGAAGTCAAAGCGTCCTCACCCTGGACCCGCCAGTTTTCTAACCTGACGCTCGATGCCATTCGTATCAAACTGAGCCTGCCGATTCAGTACCAGTATAAAGATAACGGTGACATGGTGGGGACAGTCACCCAGTATGCGATTGACCTTTCTACAGACGGTGCCGCTTATCAGACCGTGGTGAATGGTTCGTTTGACGGGAAAACAACCTCAGAGTATCAGCGGGACCACCGTATCGACTTGCCGTCCGCCGCCACCGGCTGGGCTATTCGCGTCCGGCGTATCACCGCTGATTCGACCTCTACCAAACTGATTAACGCCTTCAAGGTATTTTCCTTTGCCGAAGTGATCGACAGCAAGCTGCGCTATCCGAACACGGCGCTGCTTTATATCGAGCTCGACTCCAGCCAGTTTAACGGGAGTGTGCCAAAAACCACCTGCAAGCCTAAGGGCAAACTGATCCGGGTGCCTTCAACCTATAACCCGGATACAAGAACGTACAGCGGGACCTGGGCAGGGGATTTTAAAATTGCCTACAGTAACAACCCTGCGTGGATTTTTTACGACCTGGTGCTCGATGAGATTTATGGCATGGGCGGCCGGGTTGACGCGACCATGATCGATAAATGGGAGCTTTACAGCATTGCGCAGTATTGCGACGAACCGGTTTCCAACGGGGTCGGAGGTACCGAGCCGCGTTTTACCTGTAACGTTTTCATCCAGAGCCAGCAGGATGCTTACACGGTACTCCGGGATCTGGCGGCTGTCTTTCGTGGCATTACCTTCTGGGGTAATGATCAGATATTCGTGCGGGCCGATGTGCCGCAGGATGACGTAGATTTTACTTATCACAGCGCGAACGTAGTCGACGGCCTTTTTACCTACGCTGGCGGCTCCTATAAAAACCGGTTTTCCTCCTGTCTGGTCAGTTGGTCTGATCCGGGAAATCACTTTTCTGACACCCCTGAAAGCGTCTATGAGCCTGATCTGGTTGAGCGATACAACTGGAATGAAACCCAACTTATGGCAATTGGTTGCACGTCGCAGAGTGAGGCACACCGCCGCGGGCGTTGGGTACTCTTATCCAATGCCAAAGACGGCACGGTTTCTTTTGGTGTCGGTCTCGATGGCTATATCCCGATGCCGGCGGAGATCATTGGCATTGCTGACCCTTTCAGGGCAGGGAAAGCCAACGGCGGCCGCATCAGTGCGGTGAACGGCAGAAATGTCACTCTTGACCGTGTCGCAGATTACGGCATTGGCGATCGTCTTGTGGTGAATCTGCCAGACGGAACCGCGCAGACACGGACAATCAGTGCCGTGAGCGCCGATAAGAAAACGTACACCGTGGCCACGGCATACCGCATGACACCGGTCGCTGGCGCAGTGTGGGCCATCGACAGCGATAACCTGGCTATTCAGTATTATCGCATCACCTCAATTTCCTCTAATGATGACGGTACCTTTACGGTGGCCGGCGTACAGCACGACCCGAATAAGTACCGGTACATCGATGACGGCGTTAAAGTAGATGCAGCACCGATTACTGTCACGCCAACCAACGTGATGAAAGCACCGGCCAATATCCTGATCACCGAAGTTGACCACATTGCACAGGGCCTCACGGTGGCATCGCTTCAGGCATCCTGGGATAAAGTGGAGGGTGCGATAAATTACACTGCGCAATGGCGTAAGGACAACGGCGACTGGGTCAACATTGGCAAGACCAGCGCACAGGGTTTTACCATTCAGGGGATATATGCCGGCGTTTACGATGTCCGTGTCCGGGCGGTTAATGCGGTCGAGGTGTCATCACCGTGGGGGTATGCAGATTCAACCACCCTGAACGGGAAGGTAGGCAAACCAGGAACGCCAACTAATCTGCTGGCGACCAAAGATGTCGTGTGGAATATCGATATCACCTGGGGATTCCCGGCGGGATCTGGTGATACGGCTTATACAGAACTTGAGGTGGCCACTACAGCGGACGGACTTAACCCGCAGTTCCTCGCTTACGTTCCGTATCCGGGGGTGAGCTACCAGCACGGGCCAATGCCGGCAGGGGTGAGACGCTGGTATCGGGCACGCCTTGTTGACCGCATAGGGAATACAGGTGCCTGGACTGCTTTTGTTGAAGGTGCGAGTAATGCCGATGCCGATGATATTCTCGGCGATATTATTGAAGACTTCATGAATTCGGAAGACGGAAAGGCGCTTTTAGCGCCCTTGCAAACCAACCCGGAAGCCGTTTTGCAAAATGTGCTGGCAACTTACGATACGGTGAATCAGCAATGGGCTCAGTACGGAGACAATAAAGCGGGGATCATCCAGGCTCAAAAAGTGGCCGCCGATGCCGAAAGTTCTGTGGCCCAGTTCGAGACGGATGTGGTGGCTCAGTTTGCTGAAACAGAAGCGGCGCTTCAGGAGAAGTTTACCGCATACGCGGATGCCTCAGGCGGCTCAGCTATTTACACGCTGAAAACAGGGCTTAAATATGGTGGCGTTAATTATGACGCTGGCCTGTCTGTGGCGGTCACTATCAATGGCTCAACGGTTGATACCCGTGTCGCTATCAACGCAGATAAATTTGTGATTGCCAGCGGCAGTGGCAATAACATTTATTCTCCTTTCACTGTGCAAAACGGCCAGGTATTTATCTCTCAAGGGTTTATCGGAAATGGCTGGATCACCAACGCGATGATCGGGGATTACATTCAGTCCAACAACTATGTTGCGGGCGTATCCGGCTGGCGTTTGGATAAGGGCGGTACTTTCGTGAACTACGGTTCTGGTTCCGGCGGAAAGATGAAAACCACTAACACGACGATCAGTGTCGCTGACGCCAGCGGCGTGCTGCGAGTCCAAATTGGTGAGCTGACAGGGGTATTCTAATTGGCTAACTATGGTATTCAAACATGGAGCGCCTCGGGAACGCCGAATAATACTGGTTTAGTAAAGATCCTGATATTGGGGTCGGTCTATCTCTCCAAAGACCAGGTATCCGGGGCGTGGTCATACGCCGTACCGTCGGGTTACAAGGTGGCCGCGATGCAGTCGCCAGTTATGGGAGCCGAGCTTTCATCAGCCCGACGCAAAATAACCACGACAACGACCGGCGTCTCGCTTTCGAGCGCCGGTGCAGATTATTCAACCGGTACATTCACGGCAGCTGAGGGTTGGCTGATCGTCTACTTAGTGAAGCAATGACATGGCAAATTACGGGGCAATACTGGTCGATGAGTACGGTATTCCGTTCTCAACGCCAGACACGACGCCGATGAGTCTGGTCTCAAAGAATGTGTACAATTTTGGTGGGGGTGGCGGCGATATTAATTTAGCCGTGTCCGTGTCCAGCCCCTTTGTTGTCGCCTTCAAGTCTGACGTAACGGGTGTTTATGGAAGGCTGAGTAATAATAGCGGTGTATACACACTCACGGTAGGCATGCTTGCTGGTGGGAGTGTGGGAAATGTCACTGTTTATATTTTTGGTATCGTCATCCCTCAGCCCAAACCGGCGTGGGGGATAGCGATAAACAATGCTCAGGGACAGTGCATACTGACCAATGAAACCAAGGTCATGAATCCACCCATCGCTGTTGGAACGCCGGGTAATCCAGCCAGCCTTGGGTACAACATAGATACCACACTCAGCGGGAATTACGCGGTAATACCGCAGATGACTGGCTTAATGGTAGGTGTCATTCATTCTGGGGGTGCAACACGCCCTTTCCAGTCACCCATTCAGACCTATGCATACTTCAACGGATCAAGCACTCGAATATCCTCTACACAGACAGTCAGTCCGGGAGGCGATCAGCTTGAGAATGTTGGCTATGCAAATTCAAACGACATGGTATATGCAATTGAGGTATCCGCTTATTAATCAATGCATTGCTACCTAAGATCGTTTTTAACGATCAATTTCTGTTAATTGATCTATTAAACCAATTATACCGTCATAAATATCGTTGTTATCGTTCCGGTATCAATATTCAAGGGACAGAAAAATGACAAAAATTATGATGGCAATTGGTCTGGCGGTTTTGGTCTCCGGGTGCTCAGGCATCCTTGAGGAGCAGCATCCTGTCTGTAATGCTACGGCGCTCATTGGCGGGCAAGAAACGTCGGTGCAGATTTATGGCGTCCGTCAGGTCGCTCATCAAACTCAATATCAGGCTGGCGATCCGTTCGGCTGGCGCTGGGTCAGTAAAACTAATTTCATCCGCACAACGTGCGATAAATGATGCAACCTTAATCATCTAAAACCCGCTCCGGCGGGTTTTTTTATGCCTGGAGCAAAACATGTCGGCAGGAACCATCGCATTAACCAATAACTCAGCGGCAGTGACCGGTACCGGAACGGCCTTTACCACAGATTTAAAAGTGGGAGATTTCATTGTCGTTATTGTCGGCGGTGTGACTTACACGCTTGGCGTTAAAACGATAACTTCAGCAACAGCATTAACTCTTATAACTGCCTATGGTGGACCGACGGCTACAGGTAACGCATGGACAGCGGTACCGAATGCGACATTAGTCGGCATTACTGCTCAAGTGGCAGCAGATGTGGCAAAAGCCATCCGTGGCCTTAACCAAGACAAGGCCAACTGGCAACAGGTTTTCAGCGGAACGGGTACAATCACGGTGACGCTGCCGGATGGTTCTACCTATACGGGGCCAGCCTGGAATGGTATTTCTGCAACGTTGGCAAAAGCCTACAATGACGGCGGAATTCTCAATGCAACTGTCACGCCGAACTCTCTTGGAAACACTGCCGACTTCAATATTTATTATCAGACGGCCAATGCTAACGCGATAATTGCGAACGGATATCCAATAGGGAAAGCCGGGACATTATTCGTGACCAAATCAGCGTATGGCTGCCAGCAGATGTATATCACTTTTCAGGGTGAGGCTTTTGTTCGTGGGCTCACGGGTAATTTCAATTCGGCCGCACCGAATTGGTCCGATTGGTGGCCCATTTTCACAGGTAAGAGCACCATTCCTGTGGCAAATGGTGGTACAGGTGCAGCCACTGTCGCAGCAGCCCCCTTTGCGCCCAAAGCATCACCATCATTTACCGGCAACACGTCGATATCCGGCAATTTAACTGTGGGGGCAGGCGTAACAGCGGGTCCTGCGGGATATTATACTCAGGGGTTGGTTAACCCAGCAGTTCAAGGCTCTTATATCGGTTGGAACGGAACCGGCCTAGTTGGAGGTGCTGATTTCCTGTGTAATCGTGGGACTGGCGATGGCGGCTTCCGCTTCCGTACTGTCAATAATACAAACACAGCGGTAATCACAGATTTCACCATGCTCAATACGGGTCAAGGTGTCTCGTCTGCGGGGTGGGTGGCAGTATCGGACATTGACGTTAAGATGAACGTTGTCGAAATTGAACCGGAAAAAGCGCTATCAGTACTCACCTCATGGCGGACTTGCTCATGGGATTACTGCGATGTCCCGAGCGAATACGACGAAGCCGGAAAAGTAATTTCGGTAACAAAGGGCGCTAAAGGTTTTGGTTTCATTGCGCAGGACGTCCAGAAAGATTGTCCTGATGCTGTAACACTGACTAAAAATCCCCAGTTGTACGTCGCCGAGGACGGTGAGCTTTTCGCTAAAGAGGACACTTTGTCTCTTAATACGCTGGGCGTATCAGCTGCATATGCTGGTGCCGCGATAAAAGCATTAAAGAAACGCAATGAAGACCAGGCAGAACTTATCTCAGCTTTATCCGAACGGCTAAAACAGATCGAGTCAACACTTGGGATTAACAACAAACCTGCTTCATAACTTTCTTTCCTTACCGAAAAGTAACCGACATAAACAAAAAAGCCTTCGCGAACGAAGGCTAGTGAATTATCACCAAATTTAGTTTAGGAACAGGAGTGTTACTCCTCTGTTGAGGATAGCTCATGAAGTAGATTTGGCTTAAGTAAATGTAGTTTGTAGTTAAAAAAAACCCGCGTTAACGGCGGGTTATCAGAAGATAGGCACTCATAGCGCCTTGGCAGGCTTGCTGCTCTTGTGTCAGCTATTCTTAGTTTAGATGAATTTTGAATAAAGTTTATAAGCGGTAGATACTTTACAAAAAATCTCCGGTTAACATGACTAATATCATTTTTGTTAGTCGGAGTTACTATGCAAGGTGTTGATTCTGCCTATCAAGAGGCATGCAGGATGATTGGTGAGTGTTACCTTATGCTTGCGGAAGATGAGGGGGGAGTCAGTCGGAGGCGTATGGTTATATGGCTGGAGCGAGTCCAGGAAGAAGTTGTTGATTCGAACAGTAAACAAAATGATGCCTTACAGTTAGCGATACAACGCCTAAAGGGTTGGTAGTATACAGGCAAAAAACTCGGCTCTGTGGCCAGTTTGGATTAGTTAAATGACTTAACTAAATAATTTTTGCGGTGCATTCCAAAGGGAAGGGTCATTAAGGTGTATTAGCTCAGACTTGACCTGACACAACTACGGCACAGAGCCAAATCTAATCTGACAGGCAGTTCTGTGCCAGGAGCGGACATTGTCAGCATTGAGTTTCAGTTACAAAAGGTATATCTTTCTATTTATGTAACTCACGCCCACTCACTATGGGTAAATTTATTTAAAGTGTGGGTGCTGCGTGAACTTTAAAGTAATATGTTACGATTATTATATAATTTCTTTAACATGTTCAACCGGTAGCGAGCATGTAGTAATTTAAAATTAATAAATAATTTTTATTTTTTTGCCTAAATCGATTTGAAAGTCGACAGCTTTATCTGCGAAAAGTTTACCTAATCTTTTAGTTTTGGGATTCCATCCTGGGTAGGGTTCATCTAACATATCTATAATTACTTTGGCAGCATTTAATTCCAAACATGATAAAACATAAGAAATGAAGTTTTGTATGCTCTCATATCTTGTCAGTAAAGTACGGTATTCAATTCCTGTTTGAGATGCAAGGTAGGAGTCAAAAGCTAAATTGGTAAATTTAGCAAAGAGCGGAGTTCTGTCATCAAAATATACGGTATCAAAATGATTAGTATTTGGGTTTACATTTCCATGTAACATTTCATTCCTGATATTCATTACCGATTGAAATTCTTTGCATACCTCATTATTGTTATAATCAACAGGACAATGGAAATATTTACACTTGATATGTAAGTTTCTCATGCGTTCATTTATTGGGCTACGTATAAACGATTCATAATCTTCTTTATTTTCATATGCATTAACTTTTGCGAGGGTGAAAATTAAAAAATTAATGAATGCTTCAGCATATATAGGTAGTGTTAAAGAAATGTTAATACCTAACGTATTGGCTTTGGAGAATTTCTCTCCAGCGATGGACATTTCTTTCTTTGTTCTGTTATTAAATTTATTGAATTCGGGGTGTTTTATTTCATCAATCTTTAAGTTATCTAACTCTACGAAATTTGAATCAATAGCGGTTTTTATTCTTTTAAAAGGATTTATAAATAGATGCCACGTTTCCACTTTAGTCCTGAATGTGGAGATTTTTTTGCCATAATTCCTAAAATCATCTTTTAAATCTTTGATGAATTCGTCTTTTGCATATTTCTGGTCTTGGAAATCTATTGATTTATGTATCTCTATGCGATAGGTCATACACATAATTGTGATCCGATAACCTTCGTAATCAAACGTGTAATCCCAATGAATAAGGTTTGATGAGTCATACTCTCGGAACAATGATTGCATCCCGTTAGGTTTTCCAAATCGAGCTTGCAGGTAACAATATAAATCTACAGGTTTGATATTGTTGATATCAACCCATAACGTATAATCTTTGTCACGTTTGATTATAGAGGTTTTCTGCTGGAACTCATTAACAATGATCCTTTGATCTAAATATATCAATTTATCAATATTAATTTTGTTTTTTTTCATTGTATGTGCTCATATACTTTATAAGAGGAGTGTTCATTGTTCGATGAGTATAATGACAGCCAGTGAACAATATCAAGTGATCATCATCAAAACGATAACTCACCCTGCATATTTACAACGTCATCCTCACAGGAACAACGGTGGTCTACCTTCATTACGTGTATGAAGAACAGTTGAAACAAGTTATCTCGGTGTACTGATTTTGTGCTCCACAACACTTGTTCATAGTAAGTGGGGAGAATGAATTCTAACTTTTTCTATGCTATATCGGACTCTAGACCTTACCTGCTATCTGTTGATCAATAAACCAAGATATGAGTCATACAGTCATCAGATTTGAGACCAACCTCAACGTCCGCTCTTCGCTCTCAGCAGACCTTCAGCGTCACGTGTTTGTCTGCTGTGTGCCAGAAGCGGGAGTTGTTAACATATAGTGCATTAACCAACAGAGAGCAGGTCATCATGAATGTGCTGATCTGATCCTGATTGCGGCCAAAAGTCCGATTTATTCAACAAAGCCAGGAATGGTGCTAAAAGCTTGTATCCAGACATAGGGGTAATTGAAAAAAATTGAGTGCACAAGTAATTATTAGTAATGAGATGTATTATTTAGATTGATTTTGTAAAAAAAGGCTTCAAATAAATTCTGTTCTTAAGGTTTTTCTAAGGTTACTCATGCATAGTTAGCATCATGAGTAATACGGACTCTCATAGTTGACGTTAAAATTTCATGAGAAGCGAAGATTCCGACATATTTATAAAACAACTTTTATGAATGCTAAGTATTTTTAAATTTCATACCTTTTTAATACATTGACAATTCTAAGGACTTATTATCTGCATGATATTAAAATTTCGAGAGTGTAAATGGAAGAGTTTTTAATAAAAGCAAATCGTTTTCTTTATAGAAACCCTGAAAATGTAATTATAAAGTCATTAACAGGGGGGGATATGAAAGTCATTGAATATAATGATGGTGGCTATACCTATAGAAATTACTTTACGGAGGGGAGGAATATTTACGGGCAAGTAATCATTTCATTTAAAAAATTCCCCATATGGGTTATGCAGTATCAAGGCGGTGCAACCAATGATAGAATTGATGAAATAACCATTCGCAAAATGAAAGATTTATCAATGAAAAATCAAGGTCTTGCAGATGAACTCTATCCTATTAGAGGGCCTCGAGAAAATAAATCTTCGGGTTTCTTTTATTCCAATACTCTTTTTGGTTCTATCCAAAAATTCCAGGGGCAAGAAACAATACAATTTAATGACGAAACATATTATAATCTAATTTTATCAGGAGGGATGTTAGTATGATTCTACCCCCTTCACTAAGATTCCGGCATACCGACCACAGCTAGCTGACATCAATTGGCCGGAAGCAGTCGTTTAAACAGCTTCTAACCATAGATTGTCTGGACTGACCCGGTAGACGATCCTGCCCTATAGTTCAACTACAAAATGTCATTTCTGACATCGAGTTGATATCCGCTTCTCGCTCTCAGCAGACCTTCAGCGTCACGTTTTTGTCTGCTGTGTGCCACAAAATTTCGGCATTTGATGCTAGTTAGTATCCTAATTTCTAATCAACCTCTTCATCATAGGAATTAGTAGATTGAAAAATTGATTGGCATAGCTCATTACTGACCAGTGCCACTAGCATTGATAAAAAATCGAGGGTTATTCCGGTGGGCAAAATGAGCATGCTGTCGCCAAAATAGGTCAAGATATTCCAAAGCAAGACGTAGCCCTCGACGATGAATAGTAAATACTTCAAAAAAATCAATCGGAAAGTGTGGCCTCTCAAGGTAATGGGCTGTAACTGTGTTTTTCTATCCATCACACGCTTTGTCCATTCGGCCAAGATCAGCGCATTGACATTCGGCACACCGGCCATATTTCTTTTGTTGTACACCCGCTTAACAAGCATAAACTACAATGCACAAAACAAACTGGGTATGCATACAGCAATATTTGTCTTAGTAAAATAAAACCTTTCTGCAAAACTAAATTTATTCCTCATGAATTCATGGGGATGCGTGGTGGGATTTATTTACGCAATCAAGCTGAAAATCAAGTTAATAATCATATTAAACATATAGTTAATGAACATTTCACTTCCTACGACTTCGGTATGGGTATCACTGCGGGTGCCGCGTATGCCTCATCTGACCGTACAAACGATCAGACGACTTCTGCAGGCGAGAATTTTGCAGGAGGGGATAAAGCTGATGTCTGGACTGTGGGTACAAAATATGACGCAAACAATGTCTATCTCGCTACGATGTATTCCGAAACGCGTAATATGACAATGTTTGGTGAGAGTGGTGTTGCAAACAAAACGCAGAACTTCGAAGTAACCGCACAATATCAATTTGATTTTGGATTACGTCCTGAAGTGTCTTACCTGCAATCTAAAGGTAAGGATTTGACTGCAGACGGCAGTAATACTTCTGATAACAACGATAAAGATTTGGTTAAATATGTTTCTGTTGGTGCGAGTTATTACTTCAACAAAAATATGTCCACCTACGTTGATTACAAAATTAACCTGCTGGACAACGATGATAATTTCTACGAAACCAACAAAATCTCTACCGATGATATCGTGGGTGTAGGCTTACAATATCAGTTCTAATCTCCGAAACTTCTCATAAAAGAATCTGAGTACCAAAACCCATCTCCGGATGGGTTTTTTTGTGCCTTAAATCGTGGCTTTCTGTGCGTTTAAGAGGTGTCTGCCTTCAATAATGCAACAGTGTTTGTTATATTATTGACCAGATCACGTATAGGGGATTTCCTCTGTGATACGGTGCTTCACCTAAGACTTGGTTTCTCAGGACAATGACATGTTAGATTATCGCTTTCCGACAGCTATGCAGATGGTGTTTTGTATCGCTCAGTCCCAAAAGGCTGGCCAGCGCTGCACCAGTGCGATTTTAGCAACGGGTCTGGAAGCCAACTCCAGTTTTATCCGCAAACTGATGGTGCCACTGACTCAGCATGGCATTATCGTCTCCACACTTGGTCGCACCGGCTCGATTACACTTGGCCGTCCGGCGGAAGAAATCACACTTCGTGATATTTATTGCGCGGTGATTGAAGATAAACGTCTGTGGGCAGCGCGCCCGGACGTGCCCGCCCGCTGTGTGGTCAGCGCCAATGCCTGCACCTATTTCAAAAACATTGTCAGCGAAGCTGAAGAAGCGTCGTTTCAGGTGTTAGCCCGTCATACCGTTGCGGATGCCCTGGCTGAGTTTGAACGCGGTGGCAAATACAAATGTACCAAAGATTTAGCGGCGCAAAACCCAGAAGATTCGCTCTGTTTGAAATAGAGCGCTGATACGCAAGACACCGCGCACCGCTCTCAATAAAGCATATAAAAAAAAGCCGGGAGATCATTCTCCCGGCTTTTTGCATTCTGTTGATCTTAACGGTTTACACAGTTTGCGTTTCTAAAACGACTTTCTTACGCGTCACCAGCTTGCGAAGTGCGACGTAGAAAACAGGCGTCAGGAACAACCCGAACAACGTCACACCCAGCATACCGGAGAATACGGTAATACCGGTGACACCGCGCACTTCCGCACCCGCGCCGTGACCCAGAATCAACGGGATAGTCCCGGCGATAAACGCAATCGAGGTCATGACGATAGGGCGCAGACGCAGACGGCATGCCTCAAGCGCAGATTCGATAATCCCTTTACCTTGCAGTTCAAGCTCGCGGGCGAACTCAACAATCAGAATCGCGTTCTTACATGCCAGTCCCATCAGCACCACCAGTCCGACCTGTACAAACACGTTATTGTCGCCACCGGTCAGCCACACGCCAAACAGGGCCGATAGCATGGTCATTGGCACAATCAGGATTACCGCCAGCGGCAGCGTCCAGCTCTCATACAGGGCGGCCAGCACCAGAAACGCCAGTAACACGGACATCGGGAACACAATCAGTGCAGCATTGCCTTGTGTGGATTGCTGATAGCTCAGGTCGGTCCATTCGATATTCATGCCGTTCGGTAACAGGTTTTTCGACATTGCAGTCAGCTCGGTCATTGCCTGCGTCGAAGAAAGCACGCGGGGATCAGCGTCACCGATTAAATCTGCTGCCGGATAGCCGTTATAGCGGATCACCGGATCGGGACCGTAAGTGGTGGTGATATTCAGCATACTGCCGATTGGCACCATTTCACCTTTATCGTTACGGGTACGCAGATTGGCAATGTCTTCCACGGTGTCACGGAACTGGCCATCGGCCTGTGCCATTACTTTCCAGGTACGTCCGAACCGGTTGAAATCATTGATATAGGACGAGCCGAGATACACCTGCAGCGTACTGAACAGTTCGTCCAGCGATACGCCCTGCGCCTTGGCTTTATCACGGTCAATATGCGCGTCCAACTGCGGCACGTTAGCCTGATATGAAGAAATCGGATACCCCATTCCCGGCGTTTGCATGATAGCGCCGGACATGGTGTTAATCGCGGTTTGCAATGCACCGTAACCCAGCCCTGCACGATCCTGTATATACAGAGAATAACCTGATCCCTGACCCAATCCGAGGATCGGCGGCGGCATAATGGAGAAGGCGAACCCTTCCTGGATCTGCGAAATCTTGGCGTTGATTTCCGCATTAATCTCCGCCGCTGTACGGGTACGTTCGCTCAGTGGTTTCAACGCGAAGAACACCGTACCGGTATTCGGCGTATTGGTGAACTGCAAAGCGTTCAACCCGGGGAACGCCACCGCATCAATTACGCCATCAGTACTTAACCCCATTGCGCTGATTTTGCGGATCACCGCATCAGTGCGGGATAAGGACGCGCCTTCCGGCATTTTCACGCCCGCGATCAGATACAGTTTATCCTGCGTCGGGATAAAGCCCCCCGGCACGGCTTTGAACATAAAGGCCGCCGCGCACAACAACAGAATGTAAACCACAAATACCGCGCCACGACGCCCAAGTGTTTTAGACACTGCATTCTGATAACGATGTGAACTGGCATTAAAGAACCGGTTGAACGGTCGGAAAATCCAGCCGAACAGGCGGTCGATAAGCCGCGACGGCATGTCTTTCGGTGCACCGTGCGATTTCAGCAATAATGCCGCAAGAGCAGGGGACAACGTCAGTGAGTTGATGGCCGAGATCACGGTTGAAATGGCGATGGTCACCGCAAACTGCTTGTAGAACTGACCGGTCACGCCCGACAAAAACGCCATCGGCACGAACACCGCACACAGCACCAGCGCGATAGCCACTATCGGCCCTGAAACTTCCCGCATCGCCTGGTGCGCAGCGTCCCTTGGCGCGAGTCCCTCCTCGATGTTTCGCTCGACGTTTTCCACCACCACAATGGCATCATCGACCACTATCCCTATCGCCAGCACCAGCCCGAACAGACTGAGTGTATTAAGCGAAAATCCGAGCAAATACAGAATGCTGAATGTCCCGATCACAGATATCGGTACCGCCAGCAAAGGAATGATTGATGCGCGCCAGGTTTGCAGGAACAGAATAACCACCAGCACGACCAGCACGACAGCTTCCAGCAATGTGTGAACTACCGCACTGATGGAATCACGCACAAACACCGTCGGGTCGTACGGCGCACGCCAGGTCATGCCTTCCGGGAACCGGGTTGCCAGTTCATCCATTTTGGCTCGCACCGCGTCTGACAAATCGATCGCATTCGCGCCAGGCGACTGGAAGATACCGATCCCGACTGCATCTTTATTATTAAGTTGCGCGCGCAGGGCATAACTGCCGGACCCCATTTCGATACGCGCCACATCACGAAGACGGACAATTTCGCCATTATCACCGCTTTTCAGGATGATTTTGCCGAACTCATCTTCATCTTTCAGACGACCCTGGGCATTGATGGAAAGCAGATAATCACTGTCTTTCGGCATCGGTTCTGCGCCCAGCTGACCGGCAGACACCTGTACGTTCTGTTCCTGCATTGCCTTCACAATGTCAGAAGCCGTCAGACCCCGCGCCGCGACTTTGTTCGGATCCAGCCACACGCGCATGGCATATTCGCCTGCACCGAAAATCTGGATCTGCCCGACACCCGGCAAACGTGCCAGCTCGTCTTTCACCTTCAGCGTGGCGTAGTTGCTCAGATACAGCGAATCATACTTACCCGAAGGTGACACCAGATGCACCACCAGCGTCAACGTTGGCGATTGTTTCTGCGTGGTCACGCCCTGACGGCGGACATCTTCCGGCAGACGGGCTTCGGCCTGGGCCACACGGTTTTGCACCTGAACCTGTGCCTGATCCGGATCGGTTCCCGGACGGAAAGTGACTGTCGTCACCAGCACACCATCAGAACCGGCCACGGATTTCATGTACACCATGTTTTCAACACCGTTGATCGCTTCTTCCAGCGGCGTCGCCACGGTTTCAGCAATCACTTTCGGGTTAGCACCCGGATATTCAGCGCGAACCTGCACGCTTGGCGGTACCACGTTCGGGTATTCGCTGACCGGCAGCAGGGGAATGGCAATCGCCCCGGTGACTAAAATCAGAATCGACAAGACGGCCGCAAAAATCGGCCTGTCGATGAAAAAGCGGGAAAAGTCCATGAGTCAGGATTCTCTTTTATTGAACGGCAGGAGCGGCTGGCGTGACAGTATTAGCCGCCATGCTGACGGTTTTGGCATTGACCGGCATGCCCGGCATGAACACTTTTTGTACGCCATCGATGATGACGCGATCGCCTGCTTCAAGGCCTTTCTGCACGATGCGTAAGCCGCCGTATATACGGCCAATTTCAACATCACGTCGCTGCGCCTTGCCGTCTTTATCCACCACATAAACGAATTTACGATCCTGATCGGTAAGGATGGCTTTATCGTCCACCAGCAGGGCGTTGAACTGTGCGCTGCCTGGCATTTGAACGCGGGCAAACAATCCCGGCGTAAATGTGCGGTCGCGGTTATCCAGCAGAGCACGCATGCGGATCGTGCCTGTGCCGGAGTTCAGCTGATTGTCAGTAAAATCGACGACGCCCTGATGCGGGTAGCCGTTTTCACCCACCAGCCCGACATGAACCGGTAAGCGACTTTGCGGGCTGTCATTGAATTTCCCTTCGCGGGCCTGCGCCTGATAGCGCAGGAACGTCCCTTCATCGACATCGAAATACACGTAGACCGTGTCGAGTGACACCACCGTGGTCAGTACACTGGCACTGTCGCCCGCTGTTACCAGATTGCCGGTCGTGATCATCGCACGGCTGGCGCGACCATCAATCGGGGAGATGACACGGGTGAAATCAAGATTCAACTGTGCCATGTCCAGCTGTGCCTGAGCTGCCAGCACATCTGACTGTGCCTGCGAAGCGGCCGAACGACGTTGCTCCGCAGCTTCTTTCGACACAGCCAGCGAACCGATCAGCGCTTCCGTACGGGCGGATTCACTTCTCGCCAGACTGGCCTGATTGCGCGCACGCACCAGTTCAGCCTGCGCCTGTTCCTGCGCGGCGCGGTAAGTGCGGTCGTCGATGGTGAACAGCACCTGACCCTTTTTCACTTCCTGACCTTCCTGATAATTCACTTTATCGATATAGCCGGACACGCGGGGGCGCAACTGAACACTTTGTACCGCTTCCACACGTCCGTTAAACGCATCCCACTGGCTGATTGGTTTGATTAACACATCTGCCGCGCTGACTTGCGGAGCAGGTGGTGCAGCATTTTGCGCCACGCTGTTGTCACACCCGGCGAGCAGGGCAACCATCAGCGCAACCCCTGAAAGGCGCAACGTCAAAGGCGTACCGCCGGAGCGGCCGCGTACAACAACCTGTGATTTTTGCAGGTTCATCATTATTTTTATTTCCAGTGAGTAAGTACTGCCAGGCAATACACCGGCCTGTCCGCCGGGTAACGTCCTTTGCCTGATCTGACTTTTTTGGGACTTGCGCCGTTCATCAGCACAATAATGTATCAAATATTGATACAATTGATTCGAGGGGGATTGTAGGGATGCGCTTACTAAAGTGCAAGAATTACTGTTACACTTTCTGTGCTATTTTACAGAACGTTTACTTCGGGAAAGAGACTATCCGGTAACGGCCAATTAAATGCAATAGTAAAACTTGCATTTAATCGAAAACTGGGTCAACGTATTAAAAGACGAGTCGCCCTCGGGGGGCGCAAACAAAAAAGAAGCAGGAGACTTGCCATGAGAACCGAGGATTTCATTCACGACCTGATCGAGTGGATCGATCACAATCTGGAAGAACGTCTGGATATTAAAACTGTTGCCAAACGGGCAGGGTATTCCCGCTGGTATCTGCAGCGTATGTTTAAAGAGCACACCGGCTTGCCGATGGGTGAATACATTCGTGAGAAAAAACTGAAGAAATCTGCCGATATGCTGGCCAGTAGTGGCGAACCTATTGTCAGCGTTGCGATTTCTCTGGGCTTCGACTCACAGCAATCTTTCACCCGCAGTTTCAAACGCCAGTTTGGTCAGACTCCGGGCGACTGGCGTCGTGGTCTGAATCTGGCAACGGAATGTCAGGGCTGCCTGCACTAACGGTTGCCTCTGCTTAAGCTCTCCGCTTACCTGGTGAGCGTGTACCGCTGGCCCGGCTTCCCTGCCGGGCAGTGAATTTTTCTCTCCCTCATAAACTTCCCTTTCCTCTCCAGAATTCCTCCGGATGATTAATTTCATCAGGCGCTTTGCTGCGCATTTTTCCTGTTTACAGCGTTCAGTTTCTGGCATTTGCCCGACCCCCTGCGTCAGGACGTGATCAACCCAACAAAAAACGACATCAAAGTTCACATAAATTGAAATGACGTTTCAATTTCTTGAGTTGCGGGAGTTTTATCGCTAAACTCCTTTTATCATTTCGGCGCCGGGCACAGCCCGACAACCAATAGTCCTGCGGAAAAGCGTATTCGCCTCCGTTTTATGCATAAAGGAACCATCATGATTCTGGATAATTTCTCGCTTCAGGGAAAAGTCGCGGTAGTGACCGGTTGCGATACCGGTTTAGGTCAGGGTATGGCAATCGGCCTCGCCGAAGCCGGTTGTGACATTGTTGGGATCAACATTGTCGAGCCCACAGAAACTATCGAACGCGTTGGCGCAACAGGCCGCCGTTTCCTGAGCCTGACGGCTGATCTGAGCGACACGAAAGTCATTCCGGCACTGCTCGAACGCGCTGTCGCAGAAATGGGACATCTGGATATTCTGGTCAATAACGCCGGGATCATCCGCCGTGAAGATGCCATCGAGTTCAGCGAAAAGAACTGGGATGATGTGATGAACCTGAACATCAAATCCGTGTTCTTCATGTCACAGGCTGTCGCGAAGCAATTTATTGCTCAGGGCACCGGCGGCAAAATCATTAATATCGCGTCGATGCTTTCCTATCAGGGCGGTATCCGCGTGCCTTCTTATACCGCATCGAAAAGCGCCGTCATGGGTGTGACTCGTCTGCTGGCCAATGAATGGGCGAAACACAACATCAACGTGAACGCGATTGCACCGGGTTATATGGCGACCAACAACACTCAGCAACTTCGTGCCGATGAAGCACGCAGCGAAGAGATTCTGGGGCGTATTCCTGCTGGCCGCTGGGGCTTGCCATCTGATCTGATGGGGCCGGTTGTGTTCCTGTCTTCACCGGCTTCCGACTATATCAATGGCTACACGATTGCCGTTGACGGCGGCTGGCTGGCGCGTTAATCACGCTAATTACTGACAAATATTCACCGACAGCAGCGGATCACACCGCTGCCCAAAGAGGAAATCTCATGAAAATTGCATTGATGATGGAAAACAGTCAGGCCGCTAAAAACGCGATCATCCTGAAAGAACTCAACGCCGTGGCATCGGAAAAAGAGTATCCGGTCTACAACGTGGGCATGTCTGACGAACAGGATCACCACCTGACATACATCCATCTGGGCATCATGGCCAGTATTCTGCTCAATTCTAAAGCTGTGGATTTTGTCGTTGCAGGCTGCGGCACCGGTCAGGGCGCACTGATGTCTCTGAACATTCACCCGGGCGTTAACTGCGGTTATTGCATTGATCCGGCGGATGCCTTCCTGTTCGCGCAAATCAACAACGGCAACGCCTTATCACTGCCATTCGCTAAAGGCTTCGGCTGGGGCGCTGAGCTGAACGTGCGTTTCATCTTTGAAAAGGCCTTTACCGGTGTGAAAGGAGAAGGCTATCCGGCTGACCGCAAAGAACCTCAGGTGCGCAACGCCGGTATTCTGAATCAGGTGAAAGCCGCAGTGGTAAAAGAAAACTATCTGGATACGCTGCGTGCTATCGATCCTGAACTGGTAAAAACCGCTGTCACCGGCGAACGTTTCCAGAAATGTTTCTTTGAAAACTGCCAGAACCAAGAGATCGAAACCTTTGTGCGTGAAATCCTCGCATAAGATTTTGTTTTCTGTGGGGTCAAAAAAACCGGTGCTCATGGCACCGGTTTTTTTTATGATCAGAAAGAATTATAAAAAATCTTGTCGTTGCGGCGTGAACGTGTCGAGCAACACACCTTTTTCCAGACAGACGCAGCCGTGCATGATGTACGGTTTTTTATACAGCGTATCGCCTGCGCTTACTTCACGGGTTTCTTCACCGATCGTGAATTTAAAGCGACCGGACAACACATATGTCAGCTGTTCATGCACGTGGTTATGCATCGGTCCAATGGCGCCTTCTTCAAAATACACTTCAACGGCCATCATGGTGCCGTCATGCGCCAGAACGCGACGGCTCACACCGTCACCCAGATCCTGTAAGGGAATATCTTTTTTAAACGTAAACATCGGTTAGTCCTTGCGTAATGAACTGAGGAGGGCATCCGGGATTTCCGCCAGATACAGTGCCGGTAAGCCTTCGTAATCGGTGGTGAAAAGCACGTGACGGTCATCGGGCGAGAAAGATGGGTGCGGATGCGTCACCTGCCGGTCGCCATCAAGCACTTGCCATGAACTGTTATGCGCGGCCAGAGGAGCATGCTGACGGGTTTTGGCATCGAAAATATACAACCACGGATCGTTTTCAATCGTATGGCTGGCAGTATCTTTCACATCTACCGGCGTACCGGAACCGTCACCGACCAGCAGCGTGCCATTCTCGTTGCTCATCAGATGCGAACAGGCCGGCATAGTCATCAGACAGACATCTTCACCAGTTTGCGGATCGAAACGGCGGATGTGGCGATCATGCTGGCCTTTCAGATAAGACACATACATCAGCGCAGAACCGTCCGGTACCCAGAATTCATGTGTGCAGCTTTCGCCTGGCGCATGCTCTTTCACTTTACGCACATTGCTGCCGTCTTCATTCACCAGCCACATGCGTGCATCAACCAGATCGTGGGGGCCTTCGTGGCAGAAAGCGACGGTGTTGTCATCAAACGGGCGATAAATCGGGTGTCCGAGCCATTCGTTTTTCTCGTGGATCACACGGGATTTCCCGCTGAGTAAATCGACGCGCAACAGACGGCAGTGCGGATTGCTGTGATAAAACGCCTGGAAGATTTTCCAGTCTGACAGGGGCGTCCAGTCCTCACGACTGATCTCGATACCCACCAGACGGGTGCATTCGCTGTTGGCCACCCAGGTGCCGTAGCCAACCCATTCTTCCGGCACCTGATACACGGTGTGCTCACTAAAATCAGCCAGTTTTACGCGCTGCAGGCTACGTTCATTTTTGACGTAGTAAAGATACTGATCATCCGGAGAGAGGAAACCGCCAAAAGTGTTATCGCCTTTGCCTTCCGTCAGTTGCACCGCTTTCTGTGTTTTCAAATCCAGCAGGTAATAGTTGCGGTTGCCGTCAAACTCACCGGCAAACAACAGTTTATTGCCATCACGGGTAAAGCATTTTTGATAGAAATAATTGCGATGACACAACACATCGGGCGGCGTTAAACGGGTTACCCGCGCACCGGTCTGAGGGTCCTGAACGGTATGGAAATTAAATTGAATCTGAGAACCTTTTGCCATGATTCACCCCACAAGTAGTTTGAAATCAGCCGGTGTTCTGGCTTCCTTTTCATTAATTAAAATGCAGTTTCATTAATTTGAAAACACATTACCACTTAGTGAGATAAAACGGCGTCGGGTGAAAACAAAAGTGCAAAGCTGATCACAAAACGGTTGGCTTTTGCCACAGCGTAAAACCATCCTATAATGATATAGCTTACTCAAATGCTATTGATACTCTGGATGATTAAAGAGTACGAACAAAATATCTCACGCTTACACGGTGGAGTATTTTAGAAAAGGGATGTAAAAGATGAGATTAAGAAAAAAACGTGTGAAACCTATGCAAATCAATGACATTACTATCATTGACGACACCAAACTGAAAAAAGCCATTACCGCCGCAGCACTGGGCAATGCGATGGAATGGTTTGATTTCGGTGTGTATGGATTTGTGGCCTTTGCTTTAGGGCAGGTGTTTTTCCCGGGTGCAGACCCGGGTATTCAAATGATTGCCGCCCTGGCAACCTTTTCCGTACCGTTCCTTGTCAGGCCTCTGGGCGGCCTGTTCTTCGGTGCGCTTGGCGACAAATTTGGTCGCCAGAAAGTCCTTTCCGTCACCATCATCATCATGTCCGTCAGCACCTTCTGTATCGGGCTGATACCCGGTTATAACTCCATCGGTATCTGGGCGCCCATTTTGCTGTTACTGGCAAAATTAGCGCAGGGTTTCTCGGTGGGTGGCGAATATACCGGTGCAGCGATTTTCGTTGCGGAATATTCTCCTGACAGGAAACGCGGCTTCCTCGGTAGCTGGCTGGATTTCGGTTCCATCGCCGGTTTTATTCTCGGTGCGGGCGTCGTTGTATTGATTTCCAGCATTGTGGGTGAGGCGAACTTCCTCGAATGGGGCTGGCGTATTCCGTTCTTCATTGCTGCGCCGCTGGGCCTGATCGGTATTTATCTGCGTCATGCGCTGGAAGAAACCCCGACATTCCAGCAGCACGTGGATAAAATCGACAGCGATGCACGCAAAGACATCGCTGAACCGCCAAGAGTCTCTTTCCGTGAAATCCTGACCAAGCAATGGCGGCCTCTGATTATCTGTGTCGGCATGGTGATTGCCACAAACGTCACCTACTACATGCTGCTGACCTACATGCCGAGCTATCTGTCCCACAGCCTGCATTACTCTGAAGATCACGGTGTGCTGATCATCATCGCCATCATGGTCGGTATGCTGTTTGTACAGCCATTCATGGGGATGCTGAGCGACCGCTTTGGCCGTAAGCCTTTCGTGATCATCGGCAGCATCGGCCTGTTCATTCTGGCTATCCCGTGCTTCATTCTGATTAACAGTGATGTGATAGGCCTGATTTTCTTAGGTCTGCTGATCCTCGCGGTGCTACTGAACTGCTTCATCGGTGTGATGGCGTCAACGTTACCGGCAATGTTCCCGACGCATATCCGTTACAGCGCGCTGGCGATTGCTTTCAACATTTCAGTACTGATTGCGGGTCTGACGCCCACGATCGCGGCGTGGCTGGTAGAAACAACCAATAACCTGTACATGCCCGCGTATTACCTGATGGTGGTGGCGATGATTGGTCTGGTGACCGGTATCTTTATGAAAGAAACCGCCAACCGTCCGCTGAAAGGCGCCACACCGGCGGCCTCAGACCGTGCGGAAGCGCGTGAAATCCTCCAGGAACATCACGATAACATCGAACAGAAAATTGAAGATATTGATGCGCAGATTGTTGAACTTGAAGCAAAAAGAAAAAATCTGATTGCTCAGCATCCTGATATCAACTGATTCCGTTTTCCAACATGCCCATAGCCGGTCACTTTGCTGACCGGCTTTTTTTTGCCTTTTACCGCATTTTTTTCGTTCCTGCTCCATACTTCATTTCCTGGTCATCTGAATGGAAAGTCTGTATGCAGAATCCTACGTTGTTTCAGTTCTTTCACTGGTATTACCCGGATGGGGGGAAGCTCTGGCCGGAGGTGGCCGAAAAAGCAGCCTGGCTGGCTGAGATTGGCATTACCGCTGCCTGGCTCCCGCCCGCCTATAAAGGCGAATCCGGGGGATATTCGGTTGGCTATGACACATATGATTTGTTTGATCTGGGCGAGTTTGAACAGAAAGGCTCCCGGGCCACTAAATATGGCGACAAAGAGGGATTACTTGCGGCCATCGGCGCACTGAAACAGCATAAGCTGGGCGTCATTCTTGACGTGGTGCTCAATCATAAAATGGGGGCGGATGAGAAAGAACGCGTGCAGGTTAACCGCGTTAACATTGATAACCGTGAAGAAATCAGTGATGACATCATTGAAGCGGAAGCGTGGACACGTTTCATTTTTGCCGCCCGTGAGGGCCGGTATTCGAAATTTATCTGGGATTTTCACTGCTTCAGCGGTGTCGACCATATTGAAAACCCGGATGAACAGGGCATTTTCAAAATCGTTAACGACTACACCGGCGGCGGCTGGAACGATCAGGTCGACGACGAGTTTGGCAATTACGATTATCTGATGGGAGCCAACGTCGATTTTCGCAATAACGCGGTCAGCGAGGAACTCAAATACTGGGGCCGCTGGATCATGGAACAAACGAACTGTACCGGTTTCCGTCTTGATGCAGTGAAACATATTCCGGCCTGGTTCTATAAAGAATGGATTGACCATATTCAGGCGGAAGCCGAACAGCCGATGTATCTGGTCGCGGAATACTGGTCATTCGATGTCCAGACGCTGCAAAATTACATCCATCAGGTGGAGGGCAAAACCATGCTGTTCGATGCGCCGTTGCAGCTGAATTTCCACCATGCTTCGAAGCAGGGAGCGGATTTTGACCTGACCACCATTTTTGATAACACCCTGGTTGCCGCCGATGCGGAGCATGCCGTGACCCTGGTGGCCAATCACGACACGCAGCCGTTACAGTCTCTTGAAGCCCCGGTTGAGCCGTGGTTCAAACCGCTGGCCTACGCGTTAATCCTGTTGCGGGAACAGGGCGTGCCGATCGTATTTTATCCGGATTTATTCGGCGCAAGTTACGAGGATGAAGGGGACGACGGTAACAATTACACGATTGAACTGCCTGCGATTGTGCCACTGGAAGCGCTGATCAGAGCCCGTCAGCGCTACGCATGGGGGGCACAAACCGATTATTTCGATCACCCGAACTGCATTGCGTTTTCACGCAGCGGCACCGCAGAACACCCGGGCTGCGTGGTGGTGATGTCCAACGGCGAAGCAGGTGAGAAAACGATTGATCTGGGCGACAACTTCGCCGGTAAAAAATGGCGGGACGTGCTGGAAAACCGCGAGGATATCATTACAACCGACGAGCAAGGCAGCGCGCAATTTTACTGCGCTGCCGGAAGCGTCAGTGTCTGGACTCTGGCAGAGTAAAACAACAGCGGGTGGATTAACCACCCGCAACCTTAACGGAAGCCGAAAGCAATCAGCAGGGAATACCCCCCCAGTAATGCGATAAACGCTACAGCTCTGACGATTCCGGCACTTTTTCCCATCAACTGCCGCGGCAGCATCGCCAATATGATAATCGCGTTTAACGGCACGCCGTACCATTTCCAGTGTTTTGGTGCCATCATCCAGAGCACGCAAAAACTGCTGGCACTGAGTACACCATAATTGGTGAATGCCATAACCATATTTCCTGCGTCAGGCTTAAACATCGTAAAGAAACCCAGCATTATTTTCACCATAATCGCGGTCGAGAGCACCGACAACACACATTCTGTCGCGCATAACATACGCGGGCGATAACGCAACTTTCGCTCCAGGTAACGGTAACCGTGAATATACAACCCGATAATCGCGATGAGTAAGATACGCGAGCGCCACGGCTCTGGATGTTCACGCGTCGCCAACATGATCAGCAAAAGCCAGAAGCCGTTCAGGAAAACAGTTCCCCAACTTAGCGCTACCCGGGTTTCAGACAGGGTTTTCAGCAGCACAGAATTTAAATAGGGTAATAACGCAGGATGATACATTCTGATCTCTCTGAGTTTATTGCTCAGTGATGTCATAAAATCGGGTACCAGCTTTGCCCACCAGGGCACGGTTGCACCTTCAACCGTGAGTAACCGCAAGCGCAACCGATTCAGTGTTGAATCCTGATATGCACGTACCATCACCGACCAGTAACGTTTCGCACCAGTCATCTCAACCTGACGTTGCAGGGCCGCCAGCCTGTAAGGTGAGATGCCACCGGGTTGATAATGGTCGACATCCCAGCCCATAATGTCGGAGACCTTGATCAGAAGTGCGGAATATAACCCTTCACGATCACTTAATTGCGCTGCCAGTTCCTGACTGAACAATTCGTGCAGTTCAAGGTTTTGCAGCACATTGCTCTTGAGAAAAACATCCAGACGCTTAAGGCCGGCAGTTTCATCGCCCATCATTTCATCAATAATTTCAGTTGCCTGTGAAATGATTTTTCGCCGTAGCGCAGTATCACGATAGGTTTCCTGCCGGATCTCATTGACGGGGTTAAACGGAGCAGGTTTTTGCAAAAAGGTCTGTGGGACAACCTCAGCAAATGGCTCATGTATTGTGACAACGTCACTGATTGTCGCGTCATTCCCCTGATTTTTCGCCGCATCAAAGGCTTCACGCAAACGTTGATACCCTTCCGGGTCCTGGTCCGGACGGGTATTTTTCAGCTGTCGGGCATAAGCCCGTTTAATCACGCTGAGATCCTGAGTGGGCTCAATGCCTAAAACTGACCAAATTCCCTGGCTGCTCATTCCATCGCCCACGTCATTAATCCTGAATTCAAAAGAAACATCAGTCTTCACCCCAGCGTGTACCGGAATCATCCCGGCAACGACTTCCGGCAGTATTTTCAATTTGCTGATGCAACGCATCAAGCTGACAAAGCGAAATCCCGACGGGCTGATAATGGTCAATTTCCCATCCCATCAGCACGGCAACGTTCACCAGCACCGGGCGGGTCAGTCCTTCACGCTCCGCCAGATCCCACGCCAGCTGCTGACTGAACATTTCGCGCAACTGAAGATTTTGCAGCAATTCTTCTGACAGACAAACTTTCAGCAACGCCACGCCAGCCTGTTCATTTTCCAGCAGCAGGCTGACGGTATCGGATACCAGATGGTGGACCTGCGTCCGGCTGATTAATGCGTCATCAGTCATCGGCAAAAGGGGAGATGAATAAGTGACAGCGTCACTGGTATTCCACACATAATCGCCGCGCCGGGCTGATTCAAACGCTTCCCGCAGACGCTGATACGCTTCGGGATCCTGATCGGGTCGCGTGTTTTTGAGCTGCCGCGCATAGGCCCGCTTGATCGCGCTGATGTCCTGCGTGGCTTCTATCCCCAGAACTGACCAGATCGCCATCGGGCTATTCCCACTCACTGCGCAGATGCACCAGCAGCGCCTCAAATTCCTTACGCGCTGCCGCAATCTGCCGGGCATCCTGCGTGTCGAGCACATGTTCAAAGCGATACAGCTGAGCAGCGATAAACTGCCGCTGGTCGCCAAGGCTTTGTTCATAATACGCATTGGCTTCTGCTACCAGCTGGCGGTTTACCAGTTGCTCACGGGGATGCTGTTTGATGTTTTCCAGTTTCAGCAGACTTGCGGTAATTTGCGCAGGTGTCAGGCTGCCCGGCGCTTTCTCAATCACCAGTTTTTCCACCTGCCCGGTGCTGGTGATTTTACATTCCACTTCCAGAATGCCGTCGAGCGTGTAAGTGAAACGCACCTCGGCGCTCATTTCACCTGCCGGGCGCGGAGGCACATCAACGGCCAGCGATCCGAGCAGTATATTGTCGGCGACCCGCCGTGCTTCACCCTGATAAATGGACAGATTCAGGTACTTTTGCTGATCGGAGATCGTGACAATCGTTTCCACGCGACTCACCGGTACAAAGCTGTTTCGCTCAATCAGCGGCAGAAAATGACCGTCTTCGTAGCCGTCGCCTTTAGGGCGGGAAATTCCGATGCCGAGCGTAAACGGCATCACATCGGTCAGCACGATGTCATCGAGCGCCTGATCCTGCAAGACCAGTCCGGCCTGAATACCGGCACCAAGCGCCACGGCTTCGTCCGGTTGTAACTCACTGCGTGGGAAGCGCCCGAACAGACGGGCCACCGCCTGACGCACCAGTGGCATTCGCGTTGCACCGCCCACCAGCACCACATGATCCACTTCATCGGCGGAGAACCTGGCATCGCGCAGCGCCTGAATCACCGGTTTTTTCATCCGCTCCAGCGTACTTTCACAGCATTGCGCCAGAATTTCAGTGGTCAGCGTCCAGTTCAGCGATCTGTCATTCCACTGGTATCTGAGTGGCGTGCTGTCTTGCGTGGTCAGCTGGCATTTCGCTTTTTCCGCCAGCGTAATCAACTGTCCGAAAAGGGCGTTATCGTCTTTATCCAGCTCCGGATACTGCGCCAGCATCCAGCCGGCAAGACTGCGGGTAAAATCATCGCCACCGAGGAACACGTCGCCGCTGCTGGCCCGCACTTCAATCACGCCTTCGAACATATCGATAATTGAAACGTCAAACGTGCCGCCCCCCAGATCGAACACCAGGAATTTCTGCTCCTGCTGATTCACCAGCCCGTAGGCCAGTGACGCCGCCGTCGGTTCATTGAGCAGACGTTCAACATGCAGTCCCGCCAGTTCACCGGCAGCCTTCACGGCCTTGCGCTGAATATCATTAAAATAAGCAGGAACGGTGATAATGGCGCGCTTCACCTCACAGCCACAATGTTGCTCAACATCCGCTTTCAGGCTGCGCAGCAGAAGGGCGGAGAGCTCTTCCGCACGAAAGTTTTGATGTCCAAGCCGGAACTGATGCTCCGTGCCCATGAAACGTTTAAAACTGGAAAGGGTGAGGTCAGGGTGGGTAAATAACCGCGCCTGTGCAGGCGCGCCGACCAGGACATGACCGTTATCATCGAGACCGATCACTGAGGGTGTCAGATTTTTTCCATAGACGTTAGGAACCAGAACGGACTGACCGTCTTGCCAGATGGCAACTGCGCAGTTTGAAGTGCCTAAATCTATTCCTATCAACATCCGTATCACCCCAGAAGCGTAAACTGTATATAACCGAAAGAACTTTCATCGGCCAAATTTACAGAAAGTTGAGGAGATTTTGTAGATTGCCGGATTTAATTCCTGACGAAAAACCGACATTTACCGGCACTGAGGAACAGTGGACATCAATTTTTTTCTTAACCACTAGACGACTGGTCTAATTCAATGTATTGTCAGCCCATGAACACGACAAAAGCATCTGACACAGGCAAAACTGACCAGCGTAAACACATTCTTGCTGTGGGGCAGTCCCTCATGGCGAAGAAAGGTTTCTCGGCAGTCGGCCTGAATGAAATTCTGACCACCGCGTCCGTACCGAAGGGGTCGTTTTATTACTACTTCACGTCGAAAGATGCATTTGGTGAGGAACTGCTGAAAAGCTATTTTCAGGATTACCTGTCTGCGATGGATGTTACCCTGGCCCAGCCGGGGCTGACGATGGCGCAGCGTCTGATGAATTACTGGCAGCAATGGCAGGAGAGTCAGTCATTTTACGACTGTCAGGGTAAATGCCTCGCCGTGAAACTGGGTGCCGAAGTAGCCGATCTTTCTGAACCGATGCGTCAGGCGCTGAATGATGGCACTTCCGGCATTATCAGCCGCATTGCCCGGGCGATTGAAGCGGGAATTAAAGAAGGATCGATGGCCGTCAATGATGCGCCGCTGATTGCCGCACAAGGGCTGTATCAGTTGTGGCTCGGGTCAAGTGTGATGGTGAAAATTTTACGTAATACGCAACCTTTTGACGCCGCCATGACGATGACACAACAGATTATCCATCAGCCGCAGTAAGCTGATGCGTAACAAATGACACCTCACGTTGAGGTGTTTTTTTGAAAATGATTACAAGACGACTGGTCTACTATACAAACATTTCAACAGCATCAACAACCTGGATAAACAACATGAAAATTCTGATGGTTCTGACTTCGCACGACAAACTGGGCAACACGGGCCGTAAAACGGGTTTCTGGCTGGAAGAGCTGGCAGCACCGTATTACGCTTTTAAAGATGCAGGCGCAGAAATTGTGCTGGCGTCCCCGGCTGGCGGCCAGCCACCGCTGGATCCGAAAAGTAACGAACCGGATTTCCAGACGCAGCAAACCCACCGCTTTGAAGCCGATGAACAGGCGAGGGCTCAACTGGCCTCCACCGTGCGTCTGGACAGCATTTCTGAGGCTGATTTTGATGCAGTCTTTTATCCGGGCGGTCATGGCCCGTTGTGGGATCTGGCGGAAGATACAACCTCCATTGAGCTGATCCAGTCATTCCAGGCTGCGGGTAAACACGTTGCGCTGGTGTGTCATGCGCCTGGCGTGCTGCGTCATGTGAAAGATGCACAAGGTAATCCGCTGGTACAGGGCAAAAAAGTCACCGGTTTCACCAACAGCGAAGAAGCAGCGGTTGAGCTGACCGACGTAGTGCCTTTCCTGGTGGAAGATGAACTGAAAGCACTGGGTGGTGTGTATTCGAAAGGCGCTGACTGGGGTTCTTACGTAGTGCAGGATGGTCTGCTGATCACCGGGCAGAATCCGGGTTCTTCCGCAGAAGCGGCAGAATTGTTAGTTCAGCAACTGAGCAAATAATCGAAACAAGTAAACATGGCCGGAAGGGTAATCTTCCGGCCTTTTTTATTGTGCAAAATCAGGATCAGGCAATCGTCACTTTCGTATCCAGGTACACATCCTGAACGGCATTAATCAAACCCACGCCTTCTTTCATTGATTTCTTGAAGGCTTTACGCCCCAGAATCAGTCCCATCCCGCCAGCGCGTTTATTGATGACCGCTGTACGCACGGATTCCTGAATATCATTTTCACCTGCGGCACCGCCGGAATTAATCAATCCGGCCCGCCCCATGTAACAGTTCGCCAGCTGATAACGCACCAGATCAATCGGGTGATCGGTCGTCAGTTTGGAATAGACGCGTTCATCGGTATAACCGAATTTAACCGCTTTGTAGCCACCATTATTTTCTGCCATTTTCTGTTTCACAATGTCTGCGCCGATGGTCGCTGCAAGGTGGTTTGCCTGGCCGGTTAAGTCGGCGCTGGAATGGTAATCTTTGCCGTCTTTCACAAACGCCGGATTACGCAAATATGCCCACAACACGGTCACCATGCCCAGTTCATGCGCCCGCTCGAAAGCGGCTGAAATTTCTTCTATCTGGCGACGTGACTCTTCTGAGCCAAAATAAATGGTCGCGCCCACAGCCTGCGCACCGAGATTAAACGCCTGTTCCACACTGGCATACAGTGTCTGGTCATATTGTGTCGGATAACTCAGGGTTTCGTTGTGATTGAGTTTGACCAGGAACGGAATTTTATGGGCGTAGCGGCGTGAAACGGAAGCCAGTACGCCGTAAGTTGACGCTACGCAGTTACAGCCTGCCTCGATCGCCAGTTCAACAATATTTTTAGGATCGAAATACAACGGGTTCGCGGCAAACGAGGCGCCCGCTGAGTGTTCAACACCCTGATCGACCGGCAGAATCGACAGATAACCGGTACCGGCTAACCGTCCGGTGTTATACAAGTTTTGCATCGCAGCCAGTACGCGCGGCGAACGGTTATTGTCGATCATCACACGGTCAACAAAATCGGCTCCCGGCAGGTATAGCTGGTCTGAGGTGATGGTGGAACATTGATGCTGAAGAAGTGAATCGGCTTCTTTGCCTAACAACTTGGTGATATCAGTCATAATGGACTCCGTTTCTGCTCTGTGCGGGGCACAAAGCGGTGAATGATATTTTCTTACCCCACTAGGTATAGACGGATTACGCCGGGTTTGTGTGACTCATGCTGCGGTTATGTCTCTGTTTGACGTCAGCCACGCGCAGACACTCACTGTAAAAAAAAACCGGAACAGCATTGTGCGGTTCCGGTTTTTGATATTAGTTGTTGGCTTTCAGTGTATTGAGTAATCGCTCCAGACTTTCCCGCCGCTGCGCAGGGATTTCCCCGCCCGCCGCGTAACCGGCGTTGCGCATGATGCTTTCCTGCAAACCGACCAGCCAGTCGTAAATGTAAAACGCCGTGGAATTGGTCGGCGTGGCAGAAAGTTTTGTCAGGCGGCGGGATGACTTCCAGCTTGCAACGCTTTTCTTCGGCTTGGCAAAAATCTTATTGCCCTTATTGATACGGCTTTCCGGGCGTCCGGCTTCTGCTTGCTTCTCAAAGCCCAGCCAGGCAACAAAATCACCGAGCACCGTCAGGGCACGTGAAACCTGACGATCCGCATGATGCTCATGTTCACGCGTCCCCGCAGATAACGTACCACTGAGTGAACGTACCAGCGCATCGCCCATGTTCAGACGGAAACTGGCGGTGATCAACTCTTCCATCAGCAACTCGACTGTTGGCTTAGCCACGCCAAGCAGGGCGATCAGCGGTTCGTTTTCCGGCAGGCTGCGCAGATGGTTAATCCAGTAACGCTGTACCTGGCGCGCAAACGCCGTGCCGTCGTCCGGTTTTTCCTGCCAGACCTGCACGTCCTGCTGCTCAGCGAATAAATCGATATCAATACCAATACCAAAACTTTCCACGCCAGATTCATCCTGCTCGCCCGTTTCGGCCTGCTTACCGGCATGTTCGTGATAAATACGGTGCAGTTCGTCGCGGCCGGGCAGCAGTTTTTCCAGCAGCTCGCCGTGAACACCCGTGCGGGTTTGCAGCGCTTTAATGACGGTCTGAACTGTGCGTTGTTTTTGTGCCGGATCGGCTTTGTCGCCCGCCTGATACCAGCGTCCGAGCAGGTTATCCGCCAGTTCACGACGCAGCTCGTCACGTATTTCGCTCAGACGGTTCAGCCTGATTTCCGGACGAATTTCAGCCGCCAGATAATCTGCCATACGTTGCAGACCGCGATCATCCATCGCCAGCAGCGCGCCCCAGGCATCACCCGGATTGCCCACATGACGCTGAACGGCCTCGTCGAAATGTGCCGATCCGCTCATGCGGCGATCGAACGGCGTGAATACCCACACCAGTCCCGGTTTGCGGCGGTCACGCACCTGCGTGTTTTCGCCGTGCATTTCTTTGACCCAGTATTCCAGCGTGCGGCCCACGGCAACCACGTCATCACGCACGTCAGCCGCCGTGCAAACCATCAGCATGTTCATTTCATGCCGGTCGGTATAGCGCTCCGGCAGATAAGAAATTTTTGCGCGGAACAGATCGGAATGTTCATCCTCACCGCTTTCATCAGTCAGCGCGCCATAACCCGGCAGATCCAGTAAATCGATCTGTTCGAACAGGACTTCGCGTGGTGGGGAAAGCAGGGGTATTTGCACTTCAGAGGCAAGCATGGTCAGCTCAGCCAGTGACAACGTCACAGATGGTGCGCTTTCATCTCCCCATTGCGGGCAAACCGGGATCTGAATATCCCAGCCGGGCGACTGACTGAAAATACCGTCTGCCGGTTGCATGGCGTCATCAACCAGAATGCTCAACGGTGCCAGCAGGCTTTCTGCACCGCTGAGGTGTTGCAGCGTGTGGGCATAGTGGCGATACGCTGCCGTCAGCGCAGGGTCGTTGCCCCATAACAGAGAGAACAGACGTGCGCGATCGTCGATGTTCAGATAAGGCGCGAGCTTCACCGCCACTGGCCAGTAATGTGCATTCAGATAACGGAAACGGCGGGGATCGAGGCGAATCATGGAATCCCATAATCCCATAATCTGTTCGCTGGTAAAGCCGTCTACCGGCTCCGGCTGACGGTGCATCATCAGTTTACTGAGGTGCTCGGTGATTTGCTGTGTGTCCGCCACGGGGTAATGACTGTCCGGCTGGAAAGCGCGGATAACGATGCGGGCAAGATCGGCTTCATTGAGCAGCAGCACACGAACCGGAAATGCGCGATCCCTGACGTCTGCCTGACGGGTAAAACGGGTGGCGAAACGCGCCACACGGTTACCGGGGTTAATCTGGGTCAGATAATCGAGCGTGACACCCCCGAGACGAGTCTCCAGTCGCCCGTAGTTACCGGCCGCCAGCGAACAAATCAGGTACGATTTCCCGGCCTGAGAATGCCCGTAAAAACCCAGTGCTGGCGGCAGTTCACAGGCCTGTGCCAGGCGCTGTGCTTTCTCGCGACAGCGTGTTAACTGCAAATTCAGCCGGTCGGCTTCCAGATCAAGACGCGGAGCTTCAGCGCGTGTGGCGTCGACCCAGCCCAGCGCCTCGCCGATGGTGTCAGATACCGCCGCAAACTGACGCTGCAAAACATTGGTGGTCAGACCGGCGTTTGTTTCTGTCGTGCTTGTTGTCATGAGACGAATACGCTCCCACTGTCGATCCAGTAATGGCTCTCGCCCAGTGTATTTAGCCGCAGGCGCAGGTGATGAGGAGGCACTTTGGTGCCGTTATCCAGCACCGCGCTGGCAATATCAAAAAATTCCGGCGTCGGATGATCTTCCCCTTTTTTCACCGCCAGTTTCACCCGCAGCACACTGTCACCCGCCACTTTACGCGCCAGTTCAGGTTCCGCGATGGACAGGGTATACAGCGGCGAGGCTGGCCAGCGGTCATTTTCCAGCTGGCGGAAGCCCAGACAAATGGCACCGCGAATGCGGAAACTGGCCGCACTATCGAGTTTGTAATCATGGGCATCAAGATCGATATCACCGTAACAAACGTTATCTTCAGTCAGCACCTGATTGCCGTCGAGCATACCGAGATAGCGCACGGTCGAATACGGCTGGAAATCACCGGCTTTGAAATAGAAGCCCGGCAGACGTAAATCCAGCGCCAGCAGACACAGCATTGCGCCGACGGCTGCTGTGGATTTCGGGTTGTCGATGCGCCCGAGTTTGTTAAACGGATACCAGCCGCTGGTGTGATAACCATCGAGTGACAGCATACGGTTGATCGGCAGCGGTTGCAGATGGCGGAACAACGCCTGAATGCCGGGGAAACGCGAAGGACGACCGGTCAGCAGCAACACATCGCAGTCATGCAACGACACCACTTCACACAGCGAACGCAGGTTCTGCGTAATGCTCATGCGGTTGGATAAAAACTCACTGTGCAGTTTGCTGAGTTTCAGTACCAGCGGTACCTGAAGAAGATCAAATACCGCCGAACCGGCAGGCAGAACGCGCTGGATTTCGGTATGCAGATAATCCAGCACTTTCAGCGTCGGTGTCTGTTCCAGCAATTCACCGAATGGCGCATCAATTTCTGCGTGGGTATCCAGCGGATCAAAGCGTTCGTAAACTTCCAGCACTGACCGCGCCAGCGGGATAAAAATTTGCAGCGTACTTTGCTGACGCAAGGTGGCATGCCCGTCCATGCGCCCCTCGCTACCAAACAGGCGCGTCATCAGGCTGTCCGGGTTAGCCAGTCCGGCTTTCTTCAGCGCCGCATGTAACGCAGGTAAAATATAGAGCTGAATGACATCCAGCAGAATATCGTCGCCCGCCACTTTAAAGCCTTCGCGGAACAGTAAACGCGGAGTGATTTTGACATTATTCCCCATCCCGTCATCGAGCCAGTATTGCGTGATGGCCAGATCGGTCGTCCCGCCGCCGATGTCAATCGAGGCGATACGGAGGGTTTTGCCCACCGGTTCATCGTCGGCCAGTTCGCGGTCAGGACGCGCCATGCTGGCAAAAAACTCGCCGGTATGACCGCCAAAATTCACCTGCGTTTCGTTGTAGAGATACACCATTTGACCGCAGGTTGCTTCGTCCCATTCCATCTGCACATCCGGCACCGGCACGCTGCTTTTGGCTTTGTCGTTCTGGTTTTTAAACGCGTCGTCAGAGGGATGCCAGCCCATGGATTTCCACACCAGCCCGATGGCTTCCTGCATACGGCGGCGGAAAATTTCACGCTCCGGTTTCGGCATCGCCGAGGGCAGGGTCAGAATAATATTGCGTAACTGGCGCGGTGCGGAAGATCGCAGCATACGGGTGCGCTGCGCCGGGCTGTTAATTTGCATCAGCGCCTGCGCCAGCAGTTCCGACAGCATCAGCGTCATCACCGAGCTGCGGCTGTAATGGGCGGAGAACACCGGCAGGCGATCTTCCGCAGGCAGATCAGACAGCGGCTGACCGTCGTCATTGATCAGAAATGTCAGCGGCATGGCTGCAGCGACCGGCTCGGTAATCGCACCGTGACCGCCCTGGCTGAAACGCCAGCCCGGCGTATAACTGTCTTCATCCCACAAATAACGGCGCGGGCTGGAAATCCCGGTCGATCCTTCCGTTCCTTCGCGCAACAGTGCCAGACGACTGGCTTCCCGACCGGCGCGTAAAATTGACGGCCAGATAAAGGCGTCATCACGGCCGCTTTCGACAGAGAAGTTCGGTTTACCAAAGCGAGCCTGGGCAAACTCCACCCGGCTCTCGAACAGTTCGTTATAAAGAAAATGCGGCTGAGAGAGGTCGCGCAGTTGCAGTTCGCAGGTTTGCTTCAGGCCATCGGTTTCGCCTGCATGGTCTTCCACCAGAATGCCGCAGGTGTGCGAGTTACCCACATCCAGAATCAGATCGACGTTAATCGCCGGTTCCTGCAACGTCGCGCCATTAATTTTCAGTTCAGGGATACCAAGCTGGCTGCCGAGCATTTCCAGCAGATTCAGATAATGTGCCTGATATTCGAATTCACGCAGGGCGACTTTAATATTGCGCGCTTCACGTTCCTCGCGGATAGCGGACTGCTCGGTGAATACTTCACGTAACCAGCCGTCCACCCAGGTCTGATCGAGGAAATCGGGCAGTTCTTCGTTATGCCATGCCAGCGCAAAGCTGATGCCGTTTTTGACGTCATCCGGTGTCGGTGCGAGCTGGGTTTGTTCGTCATCGCCTTCCACTACGCGGGTATCAAAGGCAATCACGACGCGGTGCGTGCTGCCATCCGCTTCCGGGGTATCCAGTTCACGGATTTGCACCCGCGCCCAGTTGTCGGGACCGGCCATAAAGGTGCGCGGCGGATTAAAGCGCAGGAACGGCAACGGCAGCCAGATCTGGTCAAGCAGTTTCAGCGACTGTTCCAGCGGGAAACTGAATTCAGGACGCACCACTTCCGGCGCACCGCCATCCACTCCCGGTAAAAAGTGACGACCATTTTGCGGGTTATAGTCGAGGCGCAATAACGGGCCGTTGGCGCTCTTGCGCACAAATTTGGCAGGCAGTCCGTCATCCCACACTGGCTTCAGCGCGAAGTCGAGGAACTGGATGCCGCTGTCGCGGATCAGGGTAATCTTTTGTTTAAAATCTGTAAGGGTTGCCAGCATGCTGTTATTTACCTTCACGCTTAATGGTCATTGGGTAAACCGTGTCGCCGGTATAACGACCCTGACACACGGCAGCGCCAGTCGCGCCCTGAGTACAACTGATTTCCGGCATCTGATAACGGGAGCCGTCGCTGCATTTCGCCCGGTAACGGCTGTTAATCACCAGATTTCCTGATTGCATCAGACCGGCATTTGCCACCGTGCGGCAGGTCACGCCCGCGCCGTAGGTAATTTTTACCGTACCCTGACCCTGTTTAAACTGATAACGCAACACCGGCGGTTTACCGGTAACCGGATCTTTGATATCCACCACCACATTCCAGTTACCGTTGAGAAATTTGGTCGAGCCGATTTTTACCGCATCAGGTGGCATCACTAAGGCATTTTTGCTGACAGGCACAGCCGGTACAGCAGCGACCGGTGTTTTTTCCACTTCCGCGACGGGCTCCGGAGAAGGCACCACCACAGCGGCCGGTGCGACCGGTAACGGTGTCGGTTCCGGCGTCTTCACTTCGGGGGATTTCACTTCTTCAGCCACCAGTGGCGGGGCAATCACCGCCGGTTCCGTTGTCGCAGCAGGTTTCGGCGCTTCGGTCTTCGCGGTTTCAACTTTTGGCGCAGGCGTACGGGAATATAACCAGCCTGCGGCAGAACCGGCGACGACCAGCGCCGCGACCGGCAGTGCCCAGATCAGCGGAGATTTTTTACGGCGCGGGGTCGCAACCGGTTCCGGCGCCGTAACTTCCTGTTCAGCCGCGCGGGCTTCAATGGTTTTAATTACCCGCACAGGTTCCGGCTTTTCAATGACCGGTTCCGGCGCTTTGATTTTTTCTGCTACCAGCGACAGCGCTGGCAGGGGTTCATCGGCGGTCAGCGTATTGCGCAGCGCCGCAAAAGGATCAGGATTACTGACGCTGTCGAGGCTCAGGAAGCCCCAGAAGGTCAGTACAGGCTGCCCTCCGACCAGATACACATGGTTTTGATCCGGAAAACGGAAGGCTTTTTCCAGTAACGAGCCAAAAAACTGAGTGGCGGGTTTCTCAGAAGATTTTGCCGCTTTGCTGATTTGTGACACGGTGTCGAGACAGTTCTCGAGCTGGCGCAAAGCCGATGCGCGCGCGGTATCTGTGGCAGCGGCCCAGGAAACGACTTTACCTTCACGGGGGGAATACCAGTCGAGGCGGTCACCGGCCTCATTAAGCTGCGGGATCGCCAGACAGTCGGCAATCACCGGTTGTTTACGCAGACGTAAGGTTTCGCGTAATTGCAGGGCTGATGCGTAAACCGGTAGCCCGTTTTCGCCCAGTGCAAGGATGTCATTGAGACTGCCACTGCGTAAAAATGATTTTGCCACGCCTGAATAGCCTTTATGTGTTTTGCTCCGCGCCAGCGCGCAGGCAGAAAAGGTTCATGATGCTGCCACTTTAGGCGATTTAAGCGAAATCAAACGGGTGAATAAGCGATAAAAAGGGTGGCTGTTTGTGGCGTGGAGCGCGAGGCAAAAGAGGGGAAACCCGTACGGGGGCAAAACGCACTGTCAGCCCCCATGTGGTCGTCAGAAAATTACAGGTGGAAGTTATCGTACAGATGGCGTTCTATCGCCATCAGTTTGTTACGGTCATAATGACCAAAAAACAGCGGCCCGCCAATGGCGTTGATCGCAGCGCCACTGGCTGTGATCGCCGCCGATTTAAAATCACCGGCTTTTATCGCCCCCGCAGTATCACGTGCAAATACCCGCGCTTCTGAAAGTGAAGCCGATGTTTCGTAAAGGCGTCCGTTTGTCACCGCAGTAATATTGCGTGAGATGCTTTGGTACGCCTGCTCCGAAATACCGACATTGGCCTCGCGCAGCATTCTGTTAACGCAATACACCGCCTGCGCGTAAATCGAGAACTTGGTGGTTCTGATTATTTGTTGCTCAAGCTGCCCTCTGCGAAAGAGTCCCTGACCATTATCACCGTATGGCATTATCATTCCTTTTGACTTTCAGTTAAAAACAAACCTCTCCGCGCGCGGAAAATAGCCTTTCAGCCGCGACGCATAATAATAGAAAGCGATTTATTTCGACCCCTTAAAATCAGAAAAAAGTGATATGACGCAAGGATAAAACGGCAGGGTAACACGCTGTAAGATAATGACATTCACGCTGTGAATGTCATTAGATTTAGAAAGGAACTTAATTAATAATCCACCCTGTTTCAGGCAGTTTTTCAGTGCTGAAATAAGGTATCAAGCACGGAAGTAAGATGCTGACGGGCATCGGCCGACAACGACTGAAGCGGTAACGGCAGACAAGGGGCCGATACCAGGCCAAGAATTTCCGCTGCGGCGGCCACAACGCGCAGGCTGCCGTGCTGACGGAACAGCGCCCAGAGCGGCTCTAACTGAGCAGACAGCGCCTGCGCAGTCTGCGCATCGCCTTTTTGCGCCGCGCGGGTGATCGCCAGCGGAATTTCCGGGAACAATCCGGCAATGACGGAGTACCAGACATCGCCGCCTTGCGTCAGCACCGTGGCGGCCGCCAGATCGCCCGCCGCGCCAAGTGTCACATGAGAAGGGACAAGTCGACGGAGTTGGTCAAGCCGTTTACGCGTGACGAGCGGATCCGCTGAAAGTCCGGGAATTTTGATACTGCCCACATGCGGCAATTGCGCGATACGTCCGTAAAGCTCATCGGTGAAATCGAAATGCGTGGTGGCCGGATTGTCGTAAACACACAACGGCACGGAAAGATGTCGGCTGACGGTTTCATAGAGCGTAAACACTTCATCTTGCGTCAGTTTCTGATACGACACCGGTGCCAGCAACACGGCGCTGACGCCTGCCCGCTGGGCATCTTCTGCAAGATGCAATACATCGGAAGTCCGCACCGAGCCGATACTGACCATCACCGGAATACCATTGGCGTGTTCTACTGCCAGCCGCGCAACGCGGTCGCGTTCACTGTGCTTCAGATAGGCATAACTGCCCGTCGAGCCGAGCGCACCAATGGAGTCCACACCCGCACTGACCAGCCGTTCCATCAGCCTGACAAAAGATTTCTCATCAATACCTTTTTCAGTCAGCGGCGTAAGAGGAAAAGCACTTAATCCTGTGAACATCGGGTTCTCCCGTAAGGGTTAATTAACACGACTCATCATAGAGCAGCGATTCACTTTTTGCCCGAAACGGAGGAACCGGCATCCGGTTTCAGGCGCAACATATCCAGCCAGCCGATCAACGTCAGCACAGCAATAACCACGAAGGAGATTTTGAAACTCATGCCGGGCACAGACGCCCAGTCCAGCGCATCAACCAGTTGTTCACCAAGACGGGTACCGAGCGCGCCGACGGTGATTCCAAGCCCGACAGACAGTTGCAACACCGTGCTGAACAGGGTATTGGCATCGGCCATTTGTTTCGCAGGCACGTCGGAAAACGCCAGAGTGCTGATACCGGTGAACTGCATCGAACGGCTCAGGCCGCCGAGAAACAGCAATACCATCACCAGCCAGTCAGGCGTGTCCGGCGTCAGAAACGCGCAGAACAACAGCGAGAAAACGCTCAGCAGACCGTTAACCACCAGCACCGGGCGAAAACCGAAACGACGGATCAGCGGCGTAGTGGCCGGTTTCATCGCCAGATTACCGGCAAATACCGCCAGCACCAGCAAGCCGGCATGGAAGGGATCCATGCCAAATCCGACCTGCAACATCAGCGGCAGCAGGAACGGCACGGCGCTGATGGTCACGCGAAACAGAGAACCGCCTCCCATACTGATACGAAACGTCGGAATGACTATCGCCCCGAGATGTACCATCGGTTCGGGGTCGCGGTAAAGATGCCGGATAGCCAGCACCGAAAGCACCACTCCCGTCACCAGCAACAGTATGGCGGCGGTCCATAAAATGTGGTCCTGACTGATCAGCTCCAGACCGGTCACCAGCGAAAGCATCGCCAGACCGGTCAGTACAAACCCCGGTTTGTCGAAATGCTTCGGCTCCGCGGAAGGTTCCTGCGGAAACAGACGCCATGCCAGCATCATCGCGATAATCCCGAGCGGCACATTGATATAGAAAATCCAGTGCCACGAGGCGTAATGGGTGATAAACCCGCCGAGCGGTGGCCCGAGGATTGGCGCGACCAGCGCAGGCCAGGTCAGGGTGGCAATAGCTTTAATCAGCTGCGGCTTCGGCGTCGTTTTCAACACCGTCAGACGCCCGACCGGCACCATCAACGCGCCGCCGATCCCCTGAATAATACGCAGAATGATAAATTCACTGACGCTGGAGGCCATTGCACAAAACAGTGAGGCCAGCGTGAAAACGCCGAGCGCAAACGTGAACACGTTGCGGGCACCAAAACGCTCCGCCGCCCAGCCGCTGGCAGGGATCAATACCGCCAGCGTGAGCATATAGGCGCTCATCCCGGCATTCAGATCAACAGCAGATACCCCGAAAGAAATCGCCATTTGCGGCAGTGCGGTGGCTATCACCGTACCGTCGATAAACTCCATGAAGAAAGCAGCGGCAACCAATAAAGCAATAACGGAGATCCCGGTATTAACTGCGGAATCTCCCTGCGGATGTTCTGACGCATCCGGTTTACTGTGGCTCATTGTGTTCTGTCCCGGAAAAACCCACTCGCTACACGCTGCAGCAAAAGATAGATGATAAGTATTAAACCTATCACACACCTTTATACGGGTTATAGATCAAATGAAGATCAAAAAGAGCGATTTTTACGCTTAGTCGGCCGACGTGGAGAAATCAGTCATCAGGAATTAACCTCAGGGCGGCTTTTCTCCATCCGGACATCACCCTCCTCTAACTCACGGGTCACTTGCCAACCGAGTCTCTGATAAAAACCATGAGCACGACTTTTTCTGCCAGTCTCGAGCCAAATAGCAGAGTGATGCCGGAAGAGAGTTTCTTCGACTTTTTCCATCAAAAGACGTCCAATTCCCAGACCTTCGAATTCAGGCAAGAGAAACATTGCAAATACGCTGCCCTCATTAATATCGGCCATAGAAAACCCTGCTAAATTTTCACCGACTTGAGCGATCCAAATGCAGGGTGAAGACCGGATTGCCTCACTAATCGCGCCATGAGTGATACCCATCCTGGTCAACTGCTCCCGTGAAAGGTGATTCTCTTTTACACTGGTGCGGATGACAAAAATCGCATCAATATCATTGACTGTCGCGAGCCGGATATGAGGTGCTGACACGTTTTTAACTGCATTCACTGGCAAGTTCCCTGAATTACAAAGCAAGAAAAAGAGGGTTTTTCGGGCGGAACATTCACTACACTGATTAACACGTTTTAGTTATTCGCCGGCATCAATAAAACAAGACATCAGACAATGTTCAATAGGGGATGTGAATGAAAAGTGGGGATTATTGCCGATTGCTACTGCTGGCGGCGATCTGGGGTGGCAGTTTTCTGTTTATGCGCGTGGCGGCTCCGGCGTTCGGTGCCATCAATACGGCGTTTCTTCGCGTACTGTTCGGATTTGTCGGACTGGTCGTGATCCTTGCGGTACTGAGAACGCCGCGTGATTATCAGCATAAATTTGGCCGCTCGCTGCTGCTCGGGGTGATCAACTCCGGTTTGCCTTTTCTGATGTATTGTCTGGCAGCACGTTGGTTACCCGCCGGTTATTCCGCCATTCTCAACGCCACTACGCCGCTGATGGGTGTCGTGCTCGGCGGTTTATTCTTTCATGAAACCGTGACGCTGAAAAAAGCGCTCGGTGTACTCACCGGCCTGTTCGGCATTACCTTGCTCACCACCACCGGCAGTGCGGAATCGGTGCCGCAATTACTGGCGGGCGTCATCGCCTGCCTGGTGGCGACCGGCTGTTATGCAGTGGCTGGTTTCCTGACACGACGCTGGATCAGCGAACGTGGCGGGTTGGATCCCAAACTGGTGGCGACCGGTAGCCAGCTCGGCGCGACACTGTTCCTGTTGCCCTTTTTCCTTTATACCTCGGCTACCGAAGCGCCGGTGACCTGGGCGCAACCGCTGGTCTGGCTCTGTGTGCTGGCCGTCGGGTTTATCTGTACGGCATGGGCGTACATTCTGTATTTCCGCCTGATAGCCGATATCGGCCCGCTGCGCAGCATGACCGTGACATTTCTGATCCCGCCGTTCGGTATTCTGTGGGGTTATCTGCTGCTGAATGAAACGCTGTCAGAAGGTTTTTTTGCGGGCGGCATTCTGATTTGCGTGGCGGTGTGGCTGGTCCTCAGTCCGGGCAAGTCAGTGGCAGGAAAAACAAAAACGCCCGCACCCGGAACCCGATAAGTTCAGGCGCGGGCAGGGGATCAGCCGAGATATTCGATAATGGATAATCCGCCGTTATAGTCGGTGCTGTAGATAATTCCCTGCGCATCGACAAACACGTCGCAGGACTGAATCACCTGCGGCCTGCCAGGACGTTTATCCATCATGGTAACGGGCGCAGCGGGCACCAGCGCACCGGTTTCTTTCGGCTGGTACGGATTGCTGATGTCGTACGCACGTACACCCGCATTCTGGTAGGTCGCGAAAATCAGCGTTGAACTGATAAAGCTGCCCGGCCGGTTTTCATGCAAATTGTGCGGCCCGAAATGCGCCCCTTTGCTGACGTAATCCCGTTCCTCCGGCTGCGGAAAGGTCGAAATACTCACCGGATTCGACGGCTCGCGCACGTCAAACAGCCAGATCAACTTCTCGCCATCTTCCTGATTATCCAGCACTGCCTCGTCGAGCACGACCAGCAAATCCCGGTCCGGCAACGGCAGCGCGGTATGCGTGCCGCCGCCAAATGGCGGACTCCAGTTGCGGTGAGAAATCAGTTGTGGCGCGCTGCGGTCTTTGATATCCAGCAACGTCAGGCCGCCGTCACGCCAGCTGGCATATGCCGTATCCCCGCTGATAATGGCATGGTGCAGCGCATAACGTTTACCTTCCGGCCAGTCCGGCGTTTCACCGCCTGCGGTATGCATCCCCGGCAGCCACCAGCGTCCGGCGACCTGCGGATTGCGCGGGTCGGCCAGATCAATCGTCAGGAAAATATAATCGCTGTAGCCATCAATCAGGGCTGAAACGTACGCCCAGCGCCCGCCGACATACCAGATGCGATGCACGCCGATACCTTCCAGCGCGAGAAAGCTGATTTCTTTTGGTTGATCGGGCACCGAAATATCAAAGATACGCACACCGGCGCTCCAGCCACGCTGCTGCGTACCCTGAACCGTCTCGCTGACGGAGCGGGTGTAATAGACTTTTTCATCGGCGAAGCGGACATCTGCGAACAAATCACGGGCGTTGATCACCAGCAGTAAATCGTCGTGCGCCTGCAGATGCACATTCCAGGTGCCCGGCGGTGCCGCCACAAAACCGGCAGGGCGCGGATTTTTGGCATCACGCACATCCACAATGGAGAAACCCTGCGACACCATGTGGCCGATATACGCGTAGCCACGATGGACCATTACCTGTACGCCGTCAGGTTTTCCGCCCTGATCGCTGTGGCCGATCAGTCGCATATTACGACTGTATTCCGGGGTCGGGAGAGATTGCGTTGTCATAGTCCGGCCTTATTTTTTGTGCTGCGCTTCAAGGGTTGCGAACCACGGCGCGATGAAATCATCAGATTTGCCCCAGCCCGGAATCACTTTCGCCAGCGATGCGACGTTCACGGCATCAGGGTTGCTTGTCAGCAACGCCTGCGGGATAGCCGAGGCTTTGAATTCATAAGTCTCTGGCGTTTTTTCACCGGCAATTTTGTTAGCGACCAGACGCAGGTTGATCGCGCCGATCAGTTTCGGATCCACCGCCACGCTGAGTTTCCACGGGCTGTTGGCCGCACGCATCAGACCGATATCCTGATTGGAAATATCGATGCTGTAGAGTTTGATTTCAGTGCGGCCATTCTCCTGCAAGGCTTTATACGCCCCCTGACTGAAGGCATCCCAGGTGCCCCAGATCGCGTCGATTTTTCCTTTCGGGTATTTCGCCAGCAGCGCGCCGATTTTATTGGCGGTATCGCCCTGAACATCCGACGACACGGCGCCGACCGATTCCAGCTCATGAATGCCAGGATGGGCGGCTAATACTTTTTTATAGGTATCCTGACGACGTTCCATCGGCGGGAAACCGGCCACCCACAGTTTGACGATATTGGCTTTACCGTTGAAATCTTTTACCAGTTGCCCGACGGAAAGATCGGTGAGCGAGGCGTCATCCTGTTGCGTGACCGTCACACCGGGAATATCGCCGTTCACCGCCGTATCGAACACCGATACCGCAATGCCGCTGGCGGTAATACGTTTCAGCAAATCGGTGGAATACGGGTCACGCCCCTGCGACAAAATAATACCGTCGTATTTCTGGCTGATGGCCTGATTGACGAAATCCTGGAATTTCGCGTCATCGCCGTTACTGAGGAAAGTACTCACCTGAAAGCCCAGTTTGCGGCCTTCCTGAATGGCGCCGGACACAAACTGCGTGGTGTTGTCATCTGAGCCCAGATTGCGGATCACCGCTATGCGGACCGGCCCTTTATGATCGGCAATGGCTTTCGGCACCGGTGCAGTATCTGCGGCGAAAGATGGAAAAACGGAGAGCAAACTTAACGCCAGTAACGACGCGGAGAACAGTTTCATGTTTATTACCCTGTGTGGTTAATCATCATTTAACGGGAGGACAATTCACGCGAGCCCTTTGTGCAGGCTTTTATAGTGGGTTAATGAATTGATTGTCCGAGTTTTCATGACCGGGTAACACTTGGCAACGAACGAAAAGGCATAAGTTAATGCCAAAGAGTATTAGCCATCCGGATGTCCGGGCGTAGGATGTTAACAGCTTCTAAATTAAGGATTTCCCCATGAGTGATACAGATATCCGTGTGGTTACCGGCCCTGCCAACTACTTTTCTTCCCCCGGTGCCATCGACCGGCTGGCGCAGTTTTATACGCCGCAACAACTGGATAACGCGCTGTGGATTTACGGCGAGCGTGCACTAGTGGCTGCGCAAGATTTCCTGCCGCAAGCGTTTACTGCCCCGCAGGCGAAGCGTGTGTTGTTCGCGGCACATTGCAGCGAAACTGAAGTACAGCGCATTGCGCATATCGGCGGCAATGACCGGCAGGTGGTGATCGGCATCGGCGGCGGTGCGGTGCTGGATACCGCCAAAGTGGTGGCGCGTCGTCTGGGATTGCCGGTAGTGGCCATTCCGACCATTGCCGCGACCTGTGCGGCCTGGACGCCATTGTCTGTGTGGTATAACGACGAAGGGCAGGCGCTGCGTTACGAAATATTCAACGACGCCAACCATCTGGTGCTGGTCGAACCGCGCATTATTCTGCGCGCACCGAAGGAATATCTGCTGGCCGGGATCGGCGATACGCTGGCGAAATGGTACGAAGCGGTGGTACTCAGCCCGCAGCCGGAAAAACTGCCCTTAACCGTGCAGCTCGGCCTGAATACCGCGCTGACCATTCGGGATGTGTTGCTCAACGAAAGCGAAGCGGCATTACAGGCGCAGGACGATAATCAACTGACGCAGCCATTCCTCAATGTGCTCGACGCCATTATTGCGGGCGGCGGATTAGTGGGCGGGCTGGGCGACCGGTATACGCGTATCGCAGCGGCGCATTCGGTGCATAACGGCCTGACCGCGCTGCCCCAAACTGACGCCTTCCTGCACGGCACCAAAGTCGCTTACGGCATTCTGGTGCAAAGCGCGCTGCTCAATCAACCGGAAGTGGTGCAGCAGTTAACCGCGCTGTACAAAGTGCTGGATCTGCCGGTCAGTCTGGCGCAGTTGCAGGTGGATATTCATGATGAGAAACAGCTTTCCCGACTGATTGAGCGCACGCTCCAGCCCGGAGAATCCATTCATCTGTTGCCGGGAAACCCCAACGCCGAACAACTGCGTCTGGCATTTGAGTTTGTTGAGAATAAATAAGGTATCGGGGTCTTTAATTCCCTGAACAGAAAAACCCGGCATCAGCCGGGTTTACTTTATATTTTTACGTTTAACGACCTTAATGCCTGCCTTCACAATTGCCTCAATCATAACCATTATCAACAAGGTTGGAATTAATCCTGTGACGGAGAGCAACACGACAAAAATATCATCCTGCAATCCAGGCCATGGGGGGGCTCCGTAATCTGGTTTCATCAGTTGATCAAAATAATCCGCGATGGCTATCGATTTGATGTATTCATAATCAATCAGCCAGCCGGGGAAGGGCGACAGCAGGTAGTAATCTATAAAAATAAAAAGCGCCAGCCGCACCGCTATCTTACAGAATAAGGCATGGCGCATTCATATCCCCCGTAACTTCGATTTCTCCATATGCCTTCAGATGTATGATTGGGATGTCTCTAGTGTGCGAATTCAACAACGCGCTTCTGAGCTTGTCAAAATCGGCATGATACATGAATGTTAAACACCCATCTGATACGCCGGTACCATCCGGTCGCAATGGATGCAAACGGAAACTTCTGCGCAAGGTCTCACCGATATAAGTTGAATCATCAATCAAGCCATCTTGTCGATACAGGGCAAACCAAGATGAGTAATCATTACCCGTGCGAATATGCTTTTCGTACTCCTTTAATCTCGACCTCACTCCCCCTCTGGGGCGGTCAACAATCCAGTATTTACCCGTCGGAATTGGCCCATTCTCATTACCTCCACAACCTATTCTGTTTGTGTGCGGGAATAAGCCTGAAAATACAGGAAAGATCCCAACCCCAGCACAATAAAGTTTTGCAATTTTTCCACTCTCATAAAGGCGATTAAAATCCACTCTGCATGAAATCATCCCTGTCTCCGTTTATGCGTAAATGCTGGAGTTCCACTGATCGGTAAAACTGATATGTCCGTCGAGGTACAACCATGTAATTTTCTGATACCCAAGGCCAATGGACTCCGTGGGCATACTGGCCTGTCCGTCAGCTTGTTTGAAATTGTGCATATGTGGATTGATGTTAAGTATACGCACGCCTTCCATTGTCATATTCAAAAACTCTTCCTCCATACCAGCCGCATTAATGCGATACCATTTAATCACCGCCTTTTGCAGCTTTTCGCTGGTGGCGACGGCACGGTAGAGGTAGGGAGTAGATTTATCGAACTCTTTTACAAGTCCCATGGTTTGATGAACACGGGTAGATGTCAGCCGACCGGTATTGCCATCGAAGGGTACGGAAAGACCATGCGTGAAGCTTTGAATCTCGATCGCGCCTTCACGGCTTAAAACCTCAGAACTGCCATAAAGTAGTGCGCCATTTGCATCGTATAGCCAGAGATATGCGGGGCTAGCCATAATGAAACTCCTTTTTAAAATGAGGAATGACGTTATGCCTGCGAAGGGGAGTTAACAATTAGTGACCGTTGCAAAAAAGCAATTTTCAGAAATTTAGTATCAATGAGAGATGTGGCATTACAGACTCCCCGGCTTTTACGAAGATCAGGCCGGGGAGGCCAGCAATATTTACGGATGCTGCTTCGCAAACTCTTCTTTGGCTTTTTGCAACTGTTGCTGGAAAGCAGAGTTGGTATGCAGGGTTGCCACTACTGCGGAACCGACGATGCGCGCGGCATCGACATCACTTTGCCAGTGGTAGCCGCAAATTACCCGGCTCTGACCTAAATCGAAACCGCGTTGCAGGATTTGGTCCTGGCGCTGCGGGTTAATTTCGGTCAGCACCAGCGCGGTGGCCCAGCCAATTGAGGTGTGGCCGGAAGGATACGAACCGTTTTTCGACAGTTTATCCTGCTCGGTGGTGTTACAGGTCGGCACGCCGTAGAAGGCAAACGGACGAATGCGCATGTACTTTTCTTTGGCGGAACGCGTCGCCAGATCACCTGCATCTTCAATCATATTGGTCAGCAGTTTGTGCAGTTCCGGGGTGTCTTTGGCGGTGATTGGCGAACCAAAGGCACCGGAGAAGGCGTTCGCGACACCACCCGCACTCAGGTTGGCATCTTCTGCCGCCAGTTTGCCACGTTCAGTTGAGCGCAGCAGACGACCCTGTTCATACATGGCCTGATCGTTCAAAAAAGCAATACTGCCCACTGCGGGTGGTGGCGGAAGCAGCGCCAGACTGTTAATCGCCTGATCGTTTTTTAAGTAGTAGAGGTCTGGTTTGGTGGTCGCATCGTTGCCGGTCAGGGCAAACGCATTGACAGTGAAAAGACTGGCGAGGCAAAAAGTAGTAATAATTTTCATCAAAGTTTCCTTACAACTGCTGAATGATCATCACGAATTCATTTTCGTAACATTTCCCAACATTTCTAAGTTAACCAAATTCTGTGCAATAGCGTTTGTATGATGTCCGAAAACGAGAAACTCATCACGCATATCAATAGATATCAGGCAGTGAGACTGCTTTCAGTCACCCCGGATAAACGGCAGCTAAACGGCCCGCACTTATTCCGACAACCTCGCTTCTCTTTAAAACCACGTTGTAAAGAGGTTTAAAAATTGGGTGATACCGTGATTATTTCAGGCATCGGAAATAGATCATGGAACACATCCCTCTCAATGAAACCGAATCACTCAGCGAAGCGTATCCCGTTGAACACACCATTAAAAAAACCAGCGGATTCAGCCTGTTTGTCGATCTTCTGAGCGGAACGTGCGTGCCGGACAATCTGTGGCGCGACCGGATGTTCCGGGTCAAATACGCCGTGCGCACCTTACTGCATCCGCTCGATACCCTGAAGGTGTTGAATAAGATGGCTGCTGAGCCGGTCTGGCAGGAAGCTTTCACCGTACAGACCAAATTGCCGAGTAAAATTCATAAGCCGTATCTGCACCTCGGTTTACATTCTGCCGGACGTGCTGATGCACTGGTTGATCACTACGCATTCGTCAAAAACCTGGAAAACGTCCGCCTGCGCAATACTTTTCTGAGCGCAACCGGCAACACCATCACCCGGTTCACCGGCAAAGACGGTGAAGCTTTCCAGGTGGTGCTGGGTTCCATCGGCAAATCTGAGCGCGAAGGCGAGGCCAACATGTTCCTTTATATGGGGGACACGCTGCTTGCGGCGCTGACGTTTAGCATTGTGAAACGTCCGCAAGGGAGGACACTGATTATCGGCGGCTTCCAGGGGGCACATCGCTCAACGCCACATGAAGTGATTAAACAGGCGACCAAATCCTGTTACGGGTTGTTCCCGAAACGCCTGCTGCTGGAAAGCCTGCAACGTGTCGCGGCCGAAACCGGCGTACAGCGCATTCTTGCGGTCAGCGATACCGGCCATGTGTTCCGCAGCCTGCGCTACCGTCACCGCAAGAAAAACGTATTTGTCGCCAGTTATAACGAATTCTGGGATTCCATCAGCGCCACGCCCGCGTCTTCAGCCTTATATCACGTACCACTGGAACTGCCGCGCAAACCGATGGAAGAGATTGCCAGCAAGAAACGTTCCGAATACCGCAAGCGTTATACCTTGCTTGATGAATTGCATGAGAGCACAGCGTCTTTACTGAACGCCTGACCTCAGATTTACCCGTAAATCACCCGCTGTATCAGGGGCCAGGGAACGGCCTTTTGTTCAGTCCCCCCAACGCTTATGCCTGACCTTCAACGAAAATTCTGATACGGATGTAAAATTCCCGCATGGGTTAAGTGGCGGTTTTGTAGAGCAATAGTCAGTTAATCATTCGATTTAAAACTAATACGATCTGAACCATCTCGTGAATTGTGTATTTTTGATGGTGAGGAATGTTACACGTATCGCAAAATCTTATCGCCAGCCGCCCCCTGCTGTTTTAAATGTGATGTTATTCACATCTATTCATTCATCCCGCCTATATAAAACGTCATCTCTATAAAAACAAAACACCGGTTCATTTTATAAATATCTCTCTGGGCGGATAACCTATGAACGCAGAAAAACCTATTTTATTTAAACATCAGCTGGCGTATGGCGGCGGAAATCTGTTGGGCAGCGGTGCACTGGCGATCGCCGGGATCTGGCTGCTGTACTTCTACACCACATTTTGTGGCCTGACGCTGCTACAGGCATCGGCGATCTTCTCCGTCGCCAGCATCATCGATGCCATCAGTAACCCGCTGATGGGTTATCTCTCGGATAACTTTGGTAAAACACGCCTCGGCAAACGTTTTGGCCGCCGCCGTTTCTTCATTTTACTGGGCGTGCCACTGATGATGTTCTATCCGTTGCTGTGGGTTGAAGGCTTCGGATTCTGGTATTACCTCTCGACTTACGTGATGTTCGAGCTGATTTACACCTCGGTGATGGTGCCGTATGAAACCCTCGCGACCGAAATGACTACCGATTTCTCCGCCCGTTCAAAACTGACCGGCTATAAAGCGATTTTCGGCAAAGTAGCGAACTTCCTCGCCGCGTTCATTCCGGGCCAGTTCATTCTGATCTACGGCAAAGACTCCGCGCAGCCGTTTTTCTACACCGCACTGACGTATGGCGTGATCTTGTTTATCGCCCTGGGCATGTTGTATCTCTCTTCCTGGGAACGCCCGGTAGAAGAAACCACGCCGGTCGATGAGAAGAAAATGACCCTCGGCAAAACCATGCTGACGCTGGTTCGCGACATGAAATCGACATTCCACCTGCGTGTGTTCCGTAAGCATCTGGGCATGTATCTGTGTGGCTTCGGGGCAGAATGGCTGTTTGCTTCCGTTTTCACCTACTTCATTATTTTCGTGCTGCAATATGATCCGACGATGGTTGCCGGCCTGAGCAGCCTGAACTCGATGCTGCAACTGTTCTCTACCGCGATATTTATCGGCATCTGCGTCAGGCACGGGTTCAGCAAGCCTTACATTCTGGCGCTGGGCATCGTGATTTTCTCGGTCATTTGCTACAGCCTGCTGCACGTCCTGCATCTGCCGCAGCAATATGCCACAGCGGCCATGCTGACTATCACGGTCATCTTCGGTATCGGTACCGGCGGCGTGTATTACATTCCGTGGACGGTTTATACCTTCCTGGCGGACATTGACGAAGCCTTCACCGGTCGTCGCCGCGAGGGGATTTACGCCGGTGCGATGACCTTCTCCGGCAAACTGATGCGCTCGGTGATTGTTTTCGTGATGGGTGCCATTTTGAGCTTCTACGGCTTCCAGTCTAAATCTCATACCCAGCCTGAAAGTGCGGTGATGGCGATTGCGCTGGTGTTCTGTATCGGTGTTATTGCGCTGGCGCTGATGGCTATCGTGTTCAGTAATCAGATGAAACTGAACCGCAAAACTCACCTTGTGGTGCTGGGCGAAGTAGCACGTATCAAAGCGGGCGGGCAGATTAGCCAGGTTCAGCCGGAAGTACGGGCGGTGATGGAAGAACTGATTGGTTATCCGTATGAACAGTGCTGGGGTAACAGCGTCGTCTGCCGCAAAATTTTCGATACGCCTGCCGTTGAGGTCACCGAACCCAAACCGATGGTGAGTACCACACAACAACCTTAACAGCTGATTTAACTCTATTTTTCCACTTTTCCGACTGGCCGGGTCACCGGCCAGTGACCCCTCACGTTTTTAGGATAAGAACGATTATGTGGGCATCAAAATTTGTCATTGTCGCGCTGTCCCTAGGAATGAGCGCACAAAGCCTGGCCGCTGCATTGCCGGATACCGGCAAACTGGTCTGGCACAGCATCACATTTGGTCAGTCAACCGACGTCAATTTCGCCACCAACGTTCTGCCGGAGAAAATCGGCATGAACGAAACCTTACTGGCAGATGGCAAAGCAGTTCCGGCGGCGGGCACCGTGCTCAGCACGCCGTTCACACTCGAAAGCCGTGGCGGCAAAGTCGGTAACAGTCACGACGGCTTAACTTATTTCTATACACGCTTACCGGCGGAGGTGAATTTCCAGCTTGAAGCGGAGATCACACTCAACCAGTTCGGGCCGGAAAATGGTGCGAAACCCGCCGGGCAGGAAGGGGCCGGATTACTGGTACGCGATATTCTGGGCAATCCGCGTGAGCCGGTGACCAAACCGGGCATTGAGGAGTTACCGGCAGCATCAAATATGGTGATGAACAGCGTCATGGCCATCGGCGATAAACCGCCGGTGCTGGCGATGATTGCCCGTCAGGGCGTACAGCAACCCTGGGGAAATACCGGCATCAGCATGGTACGTGAAAGCTATCATCCGCTGAGTACGCCAGCCCGTTTTTCGCTGCGACTGACCCGCACGGACAACGGTTTTACCGTCGCCTATGCGCCACAAGGCAGTGATCAGTGGGTAAGCAAATCCGTGCAGCGCGCGGACAGCGTGACACAACTGGATAAAACCGGGTATTACGTCGGTTTCTTCGCCTCACGCAATGCCAAAATGACGGTAGATCACGCAAAGCTGACACTCAGCGAAGCGCATACTCAGCCCTCTGCGCCGTATGTGACACCGTCACTTAATGCGCGTATTGAGGTGATGTCATCGCCGGTCATTACCCGCCGCGACAGCGTGTTCCAGTTACGTACTAACGGTGACGGACAGGTGCAGGTTGTTCAGAATGGCAAACCGCTGTTGCCGCAAAAAGCGGTACGCGGTGGTGAAGTGGTCGCGGTTGCGTTTCATGCTGAACAACCGGTGACAGCGCTGAAAATAACCTACACCCCGGCAGACGGCAAACCGGTGACGCAGGAATTTGCGGTGAGTATGGCGCTGGTCAGCAATCCTGACCAGTTGTATGTTTCACCGGCTGGCGCGGCAGGTAATGACGGCTCGGCTGAACATCCGCTGGATTTTAACAGTGCCGTTAATCTTTTAGCACCGGGCGGCACGCTGTGGCTGAAAGAGGGTGATTATCCGGAAAGCGTGATCCCGGCAACCGCCAGCGGCACCGAAAAAAACCGGAAAACCCTGCGTGCACAGGGCGACAACGTAGTGTTTAACGGCCTGACACTCAATGCCAGCTACTGGAATATTCAGGGCATTACCGTTACGCAAAAAAGCTTTCATATTGCCGGAAGCTATAACCATATCGACCGCGTTAAGGCGCATCACGCCGATGATACCGGCATCTGGGTGGCATCGCCGGACGGCATCGGGCGGGCATTATGGGCCAGCCATAATCTCATCAGCAATGCTGAATCCTGGGGAAATCAGGATCCGGGGCGCAAGAACGCCGACGGATTTGCCGTCAAAATGCGCGTGGGCGAGGGTAACCGGCTGGTGAACTGTTATTCCCACGACAACATTGACGATGGTTTCGACCTGTTCAACAAAATCGAAGACGGCCCGAACGGCAGTGTGACCATTGAGCACAGCCTGTCAGTGAACAACGGCAGCAATGGCTTCAAACTGGGTGGTGAAGGATTACCGGTCAGCCATGTGGTGCGTCACAACGTCGCGGTAGGCAACGGCATGGACGGCTTTACCGACAACTTCAATCCGGGTGCGCTGGTTATCGAAGACAACCGCGCAGTCGATAACAAACGCTTCAACTTCCTGTTCCGGCCTTCGCCATACACCACGGCTGACAAGCAGGGCACTTTTAAGGACAACATTTCGCTGCGCACCACCGCAGGAAAGTATGACGATGCCGTGACCGGTAATGTGGATAACAGTAATTATTTTTACGCTGACCACAAAACGGTGAATACAAAGCATCAGGAAATTAAACCGGGAGATTATATTTCTCTGCGGTTGCCGGATCCGATTACCCGTCTTTCAGACGGCGGATTTAATTACGCTGACTTTTTGAAAAACAAATAAAGCGGCGTTATTAACAGTCAATACTTTATATAAAACAATACTACTCAATATCTCTGGGACTTATAAAAATGAAAAATAGCAGACTGATGATCTGCGGTTTACTGCTGGCCAGCGCCAGCAGTCAGGCCGTCACAATTGACCTTCGCCACGAATGGCTCGATGACAGTAAACAACATAAAGACAGGGCGCTGGTCTCCCACCGCTTCGCCAACGGGTTCGGTTTCTCGCTGGAGGCCAAATGGAAATCCGGCGGCGACAATGAGAATAAACCCTTTAATAATCTGGTAGATAATGGTACAGAAAGCACCATCAGCTATCAGGTTAAAGTGACGCCAGAAGTGTTCGTCCAGCCGGGATTCACGCTGGAGTCCAGCTCTGACAGCAGTATCTACAAACCATTTTTAACTGCGGGATATACCTTTGACAGCGGCATTTATTTCAATGCCCGTTATCGTTATGAATATACCCGTTATACCAAAGAAAATACCGAAGACCGTAAAACCAATCGCGGCGAAATATGGCTGGGTTACCGTCTGGCAGACTGGCGATTTGAATATAACTATATTTATAAACACAGCGATCAGATCCTGTATGACAACGACAAATGGGATTATGAGCAGGATTTAAAGGTCGCGTATAATATTAACAAGCAATGGACGCCTTACGCCGAGATCGGTGATGTTTCGGTCAGGAAAACCACCGACGAAAGGCAAACCCGTTTACGCCTGGGGATCCAATATAATTTCTGACGTTATCACATTACGGTGTGACGTCTGTCAGCCGGTCAGCGCATGCTGTCCGGCTATTTCCTCACTGAAATATAAACGAAACATATTAAGCAGTTTTTGCGGGTTGACAATAATAGGGCGCATGGGTAAATTGCACGAGCCGGAAGTAGCGGCCTTTATTAACTTTACATAAGAGACTAATGGACACTGTAACCAGTAACTTGCCGGATGACGCTGAAATAGCGCACCGGAACAGTAAACATAAAATCGATTGTGATCATTTCACCGTTTGGGTGCGCCTCACCAGAGCCTGATGCTCTGGTGTAATCTCACCTCAACCTGAATGTCACGGTCCCGAGGTGTGTTATGAAGTTCAAATCTACCCTTTTTTCTGATGTCAAAACCCTGACATCCATTTTGCGTGTACGCCCGTCCCGCGACCGGACGCTGGCTGCGCATAAGAAAGACTCTCCATCCATTTTTTCTTCTAAAATCAGCAGGGTGAACGCACGCATCACCACATGGCGTGTCAGCCCTGTCACCGGTCAACTGGAGCAACGTTGCATCGTTTCTGACAGCGAAGAACCCCAAAGTCGGTTATCCCTCATCTGATTCAGTCCCGGCATTACGCTGCGCTGAACATCGTCCTGACTGATGCCTGACGGCACTGTCTTTTTATTATCCGCGAAATAGAAATTCTTCGCGTAATAAAAAACACAGAAAAGTTACGCGTCAATAAAAGACACACTATCGGTTTCACTCTGTTTAGGCCCTTTTTAATTAAAGGATAATAAACGGCGGGGAATTCTGCGCGATATGAATTTAATACCGATCACTGAAATAACGTGAAGGGTTTTTACTGCCTGAAATAACAGGCGACATTATTCCCCTGCACGTTATCCGGTGACAGGAGCACCACCATGACTGTACAAAACAACAATACACTCGAAAGAAAAACAGCAGAAAGAAAGAAACAGGCGCTCTCCATGCGCGCCGCTCAGGAAGCCAAAAACGGCATTGACGTGACGCTGATTAATGTTAATGCCAGCCGCGCGGGCCTCACGCATGGGGAAGCGGCGAAACGACTGGAGAAAGAAGGCTACAACGAAGTGGCACACGACAGGCCACCTCACGCGCTGGTTCAGTTAATCAAAGCATTCAACAACCCGTTTATTTATGTGCTCACCGTGCTGGCGATAATCAGCTTCTTTACCGATTACTGGCTGCCGCTGCGCGCCGGAGAAGAAACGGATCTGGTGTCGGTTTACATCATTTGCGCGATGGTCGGCCTCAGCGGGCTGGTGCGTTTCTGGCAGGAATACCGTTCGGCAAAATCCGCCGAAGCGCTGAAAGCCATGGTTCGCACCACTGCCACCGTATTGCGCCGCGACATGCCGGGCAGGCAGGGCAAACTGTGTGAAATCCCGATGCGTCAGTTGGTGGTCGGTGACATCGTGCAGCTTTACGCCGGGGATATGATCCCGGCCGATGTGCGGCTGATCGAATCCCGTGACTTATTTATCAGTCAGGCAGTGCTGACCGGTGAAGCGTTGCCGGTCGAAAAGTACGACACGATGGGCGATGTCGCCCCTAAATCGGCCAGCGCCCTCAATGAGGAAAACGAAAACCTGCTGGATATTCCCAACATCTGTTTCATGGGCACCAACGTGGTCAGTGGCACCGCGCAGGCGGTGGTCGTGGCGACCGGCGCACGGACGTATTTCGGATCGCTTGCCAAAGCCATTGTCGGTACCCGCGCTCAAACGGCCTTTGATCGCGGCGTGAACAGCGTCAGCGGGTTGCTGATCCGTTTCATGCTGGTAATGGTGCCGGTGGTGTTCCTGCTCAACGGCATTACTAAAGGTGAATGGTGGGACGCGCTGCTGTTCGCGGTGGCGGTAGCCGTGGGTCTGACGCCGGAAATGCTGCCAATGATCGTCAGCGCCAATCTGGCGAAAGGCGCAGTGGCAATGGCGAAGCGCAAAGTGGTCGTAAAACGCCTGAACGCTATCCAGAACCTTGGCGCCATGGACGTGCTGTGTACGGACAAAACCGGCACGCTGACGCAAGATAAAATCATTCTTGAGCACCACATCGATACGCACGGTCAGAACAATGATTCCGTGCTGCAACTGGCGTGGCTGAACAGTTTTCATCAGAGCGGCATCAAAAACCTGATGGATCAGGCGGTGATTTACTTCTCCGAAAACACACCGGGCTTCGTCAGGCCGCAGGGCTACCGCAAGGTCGATGAAATGCCGTTCGATTTTATCCGTCGTCGCCTGTCGATCGTGGTGAAGGATCCGCTGGAGAATCACCTGCTGGTGTGCAAAGGCGCGGTGGAAGAAATGCTCAGTATTTCCACCCATATGCATGAAAACGGCAAAGTGGTGGCACTGAATCCTTCACGTCGTGACGCGTTACTGGCGATGGCCAACGACTACAACCAGGATGGCTTCCGTGTGCTGGTGGTGGCGACCAGGACGATCCTGAAAGCCGACGTCAAAAAACAGTATGGCACTGACGATGAGCATGATCTGATCATCAGCGGATTCCTGACCTTCCTTGATCCGCCGAAAGAATCTGCGGGTCCGGCGATTGCCGCACTGCGTGATATCGGTGTGACGGTGAAAGTGCTGACCGGCGATAACGCCATCGTGACCAGCCGTATCTGCCGTCAGGTCGGTCTGGAGCCGGGTGAACCGTTACTCGGCTCGCAGGTTGAACGCCTCGATGATGCCTCACTGCGCCAGCTGGTGGAAGAACGCACGGTGTTTGCCAAGCTGACGCCGCTGCAAAAATCCCGCGTGCTGAAAGCGTTGCAGGCCAACGGCCACACTGTCGGATTTTTGGGCGACGGGATCAACGACGCGCCTTCGCTGCGGGATGCTGATGTCGGCATTTCCGTCGACAGCGGCACCGATATCGCCAAAGAGTCAGCCGATATTATCCTGCTGGAAAAAAGCCTGATGGTGCTGGAAGAGGGCGTGCTGAAAGGGCGCGAGACTTTCGGCAATATCATGAAATACCTCAATATGACGGCCAGTTCTAACTTCGGCAACGTGTTCTCTGTGCTGGTCGCCAGTGCGTTTATTCCGTTCCTGCCGATGCTGGCGATTCATTTGCTGCTGCAAAACCTGATGTATGACATCTCCCAGCTGGCACTGCCGTGGGACAAAATCGACAAGGAGTTCCTGAAAAAACCGCGTAAGTGGGACGCAAAAAACATCGGCCGCTTTATGGTATGGATTGGCCCGACCTCGTCGATTTTCGATATGACCACCTTTGCGCTGATGTGGTTTGTGTTCAGCGCCAACAGTGAATCGATGCAGACGCTGTTCCAGTCTGGCTGGTTTGTGGAAGGGCTGCTGTCACAAACACTGGTGGTGCATATGCTGCGCACCCGGAAGATCCCGTTCATTCAGAGCACTGCCGCCTGGCCGGTGATGCTGATGACCGGTCTGGTCATGGCGGTCGGTATCTACGTGCCGTTCTCTCCGCTCGGACCGATTGTCGGATTGCAGGCGCTGCCGTGGGAATACTTCCCGTGGCTGGCCGGTACGCTGCTGGCTTACTGCTGCGTGGCACAAGGTATGAAAACGATTTATATCCGCCGTTTCAAACAGTGGTTCTGATCTGCTGAACTGTTATACGCAGAACCCGGGTGCCGTCGCGATGACGGCACCTGCACCCGCTGTGATGCGCGTTAACCGCTGTAACGAATAACAATGACAACCCTGAAAAAGGGGAGCCGCTATGTCTATGACCCACACTGTAACAACCATGACCTCCCAATCCGGCACTACGCTGCTGGTCAATCTGGCAGGCGCTATTGCGCTGCTGCTGTGGGGCGCTTTTATGCAGATATCAACAGGGTACAACGGGCACTGGATGCGTTTTCGCAATCACACCCGATAAGCGTGCTGATCCACGGCGGACATCAGTCGCTGGGCGCGATGATCGAACGCTGGGCACGCACCGCCGATGTGCACATTGTCCGTTATCCCGCTAACTGGTCACTTCACGGTAAATACGCCGAAATACGCCGCAATCTCTTTATGATGAAAGACAGCCAGCCGGATGTGGTGCTGGCTTTTTCCGGCGGAGAGGACACGCAGGATTGCATAAAACTGGCGCAGCATTCCGGCATCAGTGTGATAGTCAATGCGGCAGAAACCGGCCCCGGTTCTTAACCCCCGGACGGGCAGCCGGCAGGGATTTTTTGCCGGAAATGCCCGCCTGACGCGGTCTGGATTAATCTGATAATCGCTGCAACTCTCCTGTTCAGAGCTATATTTACCTATTGATAATTCATTTCAGAGGTTTTCAACGCAATGACGCGTTGAGCTGTAACTCATTAAAAGGAGAGTCACTTTGACTGCAGAAATTCAGGAAAATACAACCGAAACACCGCTTCTCCCTGTATTGGACAGTCGCCAATACGCCTTCTTTTTCGATGTCGATGGCACACTTGCTGAAATCCGCGCTGAACCGGATGCCGTCACCATCCCCGCTGAAGTTCGTGATCATCTGCAAACGCTGTTTGCGGCCTCTTCCGGCGCGCTGGCGCTGGTGTCGGGGCGTCCGGTGGAACAGCTTGATCAGTTGGTCAGCCCGCTGGTTCTCCCTGCTGCGGGCGTTCATGGGGCTGAAATGCGCGACGGCAACGGCACTCTGCACCGTGTCACCTTACCCGATGATGTGGCGCAGGAGGTGCAACAGACCCTCGAAGCGGGCATGGCCGCACTGCCGGGTACCTTGCTCGAAACCAAAGGCATGGCTTTTGCTTTGCATTATCGTCAGGCGATGCTGCATCAGCAGCAGGTATTAGCACTGGCTGAATCCGTGGTGGCAAAATTCCCTGAGCTTGTTCTTCAGCCGGGTAAATGCGTTCTCGAGATTAAACCCCGCGGAAAAGATAAAGGTGCAGCGATTTATACGTTTATGCAACAGACGCCATTTTCCGGGCGTATTCCGGTATTCGTCGGCGATGACCTGACCGATGAAAAAGGGTTCGAAGTGGTTAACGCCATGCAGGGGATCACGGTGAAAGTCGGCGAAGGTTCAAGTCTGGCGCATTATCGCGTCAAAACCGTTCGCGATGTTTACCGTTGGATCGAGGCGTTACAACGTCACACATTAACATTTAACAAGGAGTCTGAATTATGAGTCGCCTGGTGGTTGTCTCTAACCGAATTGCCATTCCTGACGGTTCCAAATCCGCCGGAGGACTGGCCGTGGGCATTCTGGATGCGCTGAAAAATACATCAGGCCTCTGGTTTGGCTGGAATGGTGAGATAAGTGAAATATCGGGCGAAGAAGAGGATGACCTGAATCTGATGGAAGATGACGGCATTACTTACGCTTCGGTTCCGCTTAATCAAAACGATTACGATCTGTATTACTGCCAGTTTTCCAATGCCGTACTTTGGCCAGCACTTCATTATCGTATTGATCTGGTGGATTTCCAGCGTGAAGCCTGGGACGGTTACTGCCGGGTCAATGACATGCTGGCGAAAAGATTGCAGCCGCTGATCAAAGCAGACGATATCTTGTGGATCCACGATTATCATTTACTGCCGTTTGCCGCTGCGCTGCGCAAACTCGGCGTAAAAAACCGCATAGGTTTCTTCCTGCATATTCCGTTCCCGACCCCGGAAATTTTTAATGCGGTGCCGACGCACGATGAATTGCTCAAGATGATGTGTGAGTATGATTTACTGGGCTTCCAGACCGAAGGGGACCGCCTGGCATTTCTGGATAATCTCAAGGCACTGACCGATATTGAAGATTGCGACGCGCATCAGCATCAGGCATTTGGCAAAACCTTTGCCACTGGCGTATACCCGATCAGCATTGCGCCGGAAAGCATTAAGGAAATGGCCGAAGGCCCGCTGCCACCGAAAATGGCGGCGATGGAACGTGAACTTCGCGAAGCGAAAAACATCATTTCCTGCGAGCGTCTCGATTACACCAAGGGGCTGCCGGAACGTTTTCTGGCCTTTGAGGCATTGCTGGAAAAATTCCCGCAGCATCGCGGTAAAGTGCGCTATTCGCAAATCGCTCCGACATCACGCGGCGACGTGCAGGCTTATCAGGAACTTCGTCATCAGCTGGAAACCGAGGTGGGGCGCATCAACGGTAAATACGGTGGCATCAACCAGACGCCGCTGTTTTACCTCAACCAGCATTTCCAGCGCAGCCTGCTGATGAAATTATTCCGTCTGACGGATGTCGGGCTGGTAACGCCGCTGCGTGATGGCATGAATCTGGTGGCGAAAGAATATGTCGCCGCGCAGGATCCGCAAGATCCCGGCGTTCTTGTTTTGTCACAATTTGCCGGTGCGGCGAATGAACTAACGTCGGCGCTGATCGTCAACCCTTATGACCGTGATGACGTGGCGGCGGCGCTGGATAAAGCGCTGACCATGCCGCTGGAAGAACGGCTTGAGCGTTATAACGACATGATGGCGGTGCTGCGTAAAAATGATATTGCGAACTGGGGCGAAACCTATTTGCGCGATTTATACGCCATTTCGCCACAGGGAGAAAAAAACAACGCTGTCGCATAAACTTTCTAAGCAAGAGGCTTGCTGCATATGCAAAATGCGAATTACCAGACGAATGAAAACGCGCTGTTTGACAGCGAAAACGCTGATAGCGAAGAGACGCGTCTGAGCGAGCTCGAGCCCATTGAACTGATCCTTGACCGGATGATGGATGCGGAACCGGAGCCGGGGATGATCGAAGGTTTGCCGCCTTCTGATGCCTTAACGCCTGCCGACCGTTATCTGGAATTGTTTACCAGTGTGCAATCTTCAGGGCTTTTCGAGGACAGCAAAACCTTTCCCGACTGCCCGCCGAAAATGGATCCGCTGGACATATTGCTGCGTTATCGGCGGATAAAAAACCATCCGGGCTTCAACCTGAAACGATTTGTGGACGCGCATTTCTGGCTGCCGGAACATCGTGATGATGAATACGTCTCCGACCCCGGCGATTCGCTGAAAGAGCACATCGACAAACTGTGGCCGGTGCTCACGCGCCAGCCGGAAGACCACGTGCCCTGGTCGTCACTGATGCCGTTACCCCAGGCCTATGTGGTGCCGGGCGGGCGTTTCAGTGAAACCTATTACTGGGATTCTTACTTTTCGATGTTAGGGCTGGCGGAAAGTGGCCGTAATGATCTGTTGCGCACCATGGCGGATAATTTCGCCTGGATTATCGAGATGTACGGCCATATTCCTAACGGCAACCGCACGTATTATCTCAGCCGTTCCCAGCCACCGGTGTTTGCGCTGATGGTCGAACTGTTCGAGGAAGACGGCGTGCGCGGTGCGCGGCGTTACCTTGACCATCTGAAAATGGAATATGAGTTCTGGATGGACGGCGCGGATTCTCTGGCGCCGAATCAGGCTTACCGGCATGTGGTTTGCCTGCCGGATGGCACGCTGCTCAACCGTTACTGGGATGACAGGGACACACCGCGCGATGAATCGTGGCGCGAAGATGTCGAAACCGCGAAACTTTCGAGCCGCCCGGCAAATGAGGTTTACCGCGATTTGCGTGCTGGCGCGGAATCCGGCTGGGATTATTCGTCGCGCTGGTTGCGTGACGGGCATCGTCTCGCCAGCATCCGCACCACGCAATTTATCCCGGTGGATCTGAATGCGTTTCTGCACAAGCTGGAAAGTACCATTGCCAATATTTCCGGACTGAAAGGGGATAAAGTCACCGAAACGTTATTCCGCCGGAAAGCCGAAACACGCCGCGAGGCCATCAACTGTTATCTGTGGGATGACAACGAAGGTTGTTTCCGTGATTACGACTGGCACCGTCAGCAAATGGCGCTGTTTTCCGCCGCCAGCGTGGTGCCTTTGTATGTCGGACTTGCCAGCCATTATCAGGCCGAACGTCTGTCAGACGCCGTGCGTACCCGCTTACTCACTCCCGGCGGCATCATGGCGACAGAGTATGAAACCGGTCAACAGTGGGATAAACCCAACGGCTGGGCACCGCTGCAATGGATGGCGATTCAGGGCTTTAAGCAATACGGCAATGATGTGCTGGGCGATGAAATTGCCCGTAACTGGCTGAAAACCGTGAATCAGTATTATCAGCAACACCATAAACTGATTGAGAAATACCACATTTCAGGCGACACATCCCGCGAAGGCGGCGGCGGGGAATATCCGCTGCAGGACGGTTTCGGCTGGACCAACGGCGTCGTGCGGCGGTTGATTGGTTTATATGGTGAGAATTACGACTGATCGCCGCATTCCCCCTGTGCCACCAGCCAGCGTTCAAACGCCTGGTGGAGCAGGGTTTTCTGCACGCCCACTGGCGTCAGGGCGTGGTAATGGCAGGGCGCGACAGTAATCTGCGGGAACAGCGGTATCAGATTCCCGCGACGGATTTCCGCCGACAACGTACTGACCGGCCCCAGCCCGACGCCAATTCCTTCCAGCATCGCATGCAACGAAACGTGAAAATGATCGTAACGGCGAAAGCCGCTGACCGGCGGTTTCTCCAGCCCTGCCGCCGCCAGCCATAAATTCCAGTGTCCGGGACGGGTGAGGGTTTCAATGCGCGGACATTTCAGCACGTCCTGCGGCGTCTCCAGCGGAAAGCGTTTGAGCAGCGCCGGGGAGGCCATCAGGCAATGGGTATCAGCCAGAAAAGGGATCGCGGAATATTCCGTGGCACCGGTTTCACGACGGATCAGCAAATCGTAATGCCCCACAATGTGTAACTGCTCGGTATTGGCCGTAGAGATTTGCAGGTTTGCCTCAGGAAATTGCGTATAAAAATCATCAAGGCGAGGCAGCAGCCATTTCAGGCTCATGGTGGTTGGCACGCTGACATTGAACACGTTATTCCGCCCGCCATTACCGTAGCGCAGGGCGATATCCGACAGGGTATCGAACGCACTGCCCAGCTCGCGTGCCAGCGTCAGCGCATAAGGTGTCGGCACCCGCCGCTGGCCTTCTTTACGAAATAAATTCACCCCAAACCACTTTTCCACCCCCTGAATATGGCGGCTTACCGCGCCGTGCGTAATGCATAACTCCTGCGCTGCGGCGGTAAAACTCCCGGCATGACAGGCGACAAGAAAGGCGCGGAGGGCCGTTATCGGGGGAAGGGCATGCATGGTCGTTCCTTTTTAATCACGATTATGTGACTTTTTATCACGGGTTACGCCATTTCCTAAACGCTATCATCGCCCGCATTCCCCCTGAGAAAAGGAAATGTGACGTGATGTATGTGGTGATTGCTCTGACGGGCATACTGGCGGGTGTGATCAGCGGCGTTGTCGGCACCGGCGGTTCCATCATGCTGTTGCCGGCGCTGACGTATACTTTCGGCCCGAAAACTGCGATTCCGGTGATGGCGATTGCCGCTATTGTCGGCAATATCTCCCGCGTGCTTCTCTGGCGCAAAGACATCAACATTCGGGCATTTTTGCTGTACGCCATGCCCGGCATTCCCGCCGCCGTTCTCGGCGCAAATACCCTGTGGGAAATGCCCGCCACGCTGTCGAATATGTGTATCGGCGCGTTCTTCTTGTTGCTGATCCCTTTGCGTCATTACGCCCGTTGCCGGGCTTTTACCCTCAGCAGTGCGCAACTGGCGATGGCAGGCACGCTGACAGGGTTTCTGACCGGTGTGGTATTTTCAACCGGCCCGCTGACCATTCCGGTTTTCGCCGGTTACGGGCTGGTGAAAGGTGCGCTGCTTTCCACCGAGGCTGCCGCTTCGTTCGCGATTTATTTCGCCAAAGCCTCAGCGTTCAGCGTGATTGGTGCAATGCCGTGGCCGGTGTTTTTGAGTGGCTTGCTGGTGGGTGGCACACTGACGACAGGGATGCTTATTGGCAAAAAATTTGTTATTAAGATGTCAGAGACATCCTTCAACCGCCTGATCGACATCATGTTATTTCTGGCGGGCATCTCTTTACTCTGGAACTCAGCAAAAGGACATTAACGGATGAGTACACACCCGATCCGCCAGGTTATCGAAGCCTGTGACAAAGCCATATCCGTCAGGGATTTTGACGCACTGATGGCGCATTATGCCGAAGAGGCGGCGCTGGTAATTAAACCGGGCATGATTGCCCGCGGCAAAACCGACATCCGCAAAGCCTTTATCGCCATCTCGGATTATTTTCAGGATCAGCTGGTGGTAGAACAGGGCGAAATGCAGGTGATTGAAGGGGCAGAGGATGCGCTGGTGATCATGGAAACGGTGCTGCATTTCCCCGACGGACAGGGCGGAAAGGTGACCACTACCCGCCGTGCCACCTATGTTTTCCGCCATGAACCGGACGGTCGCTGGCTGTGTACCATCGATAATTCATATGGCACATCGCTGTTGGATCAGGAATAAGGCTCCGCAAGGAGCCTTTTTCCCTTCATCCATCCACGGTGATTTAGCGTTTTGGGATCCCCGGTAATTCCTCAGAAAAACGTGCCGTCATTGCATCCCGCTCATAGCCCTGATATTCAGTCAGAATATGATACAAATCGGGTCTGCGGCCTGCCATCCAGCGCCTGCCGGTACTCATCGGGATCAGCGATAAATCCAGATCCGCGCTGACCATCGCATCCGCAGCAACCCAGATTTCATCGACGATCCGGCCATAAGGGTCGAGGATCATCGCGTTACCGGTGCGTACTTCATCATCATCGGCACCGACGCCGTTACTGAACAAAATAAACATGCCGTTATCGTGAGCGCGTGAGGGCAACCAGCGCATCAGCCATTCCCGGCCGCTGGGACCTTTAAACGCTGCGGTAATCTCTTCTTTGCGTTCAGCACGCTGCTGCCACAATGCCAGCGGTATCGGTTTCATGCCGTGCGGGCTGCGTGAATGTGTGCCGCCGGTCTGATGCGGTGCCAGTAAAATATCTGCACCCAGCAGGGCGGTGGCACGGGCATTTTCCACCAGATTGTTGTCCCAGCAGATGAGGATCCCGACCTTCACGCCCCAGGGGGTCCCGAACACGGTATAACTGTCGCCGCAACTGAAAGCCTCATGCTCAAAGGCGTGCATTTTGCGGTGGATGTGTAACGAACCGTCAGGCATGCAGGCGGCGTAGGCATTATACAGACGCCCGTCAGCGGCACGTTCGATAAATCCGGCGCCAATCAGCATCTGATGTTTCACGGCCAGCGAGCGGATCAGCGCAACAGAGGGGCCGGTGTCGGCTGGCTCCGCCAGTGCCTGAACGCCAGCAGCATCGAGTTTGGGCACGTGCCAGTAACCGGTGATACACATTTCCGGAAAGGCCAAAATATTGACGCCTTCAATAGCCGCTTTTTCGATAAAACGCTCCATAATTAACAGGTTATATTTTTTGTTACCCGCCTGATGCTGAAATTGAATGACCGCTGCTTTGAGTGTTTTGGGGTCCGACATGATCTTCTCCATACGTCTTCAGGGATTTCGGTTGACGCTGGTATTAGAGCAATGCGACTGATAACTTTATAATGAAATGATTTCCAAATCTGATAACCCAATGGAATATATAAAGTGAACACACGTTTGCTCAGGGCTTTTGTCACACTGGCTGAAAAAGGGAATTATGCGCAGGCAGCGCAGGCGCTTTCCGTTTCACAACCGGCACTCACCAAACAGATCAATCTGCTGGAATCGACGCTGAACGTGGCGCTTTTTGCCCGCGGACGACACGGCAGTGCGCTGACAGCCGCAGGCCAGCGGCTTTTGCCGGAAGCGGAGAAAGTATTGCGACAAATGGCCGCGTTTATGCAACATGCCAGCCAGGTTGAAAAGGGGGGAGAAGGGCTGCTGGCGGCAGGATTCGGCCTGTCGAGTTTCATCCTGGCGCCACAATGTATTGCGAAATTCCGCGCAGCATATCCCGGCGTGGATATCACGCTGGAAGATCTGCCTTCCGCGCAGCAATACGACATGCTGCAACGCGGGGAACTGCACATTGGTTTTGTGCGTGTCCCGCCGCCTGCACCGCTCAGTTACCACGCGCTGTTTGAGGATAAACTGGTACTGGTGGTGTCTGAAGATAACGGCGAGGTTATGAGTGAAAGGCTCAGGAACCGTCCGTTACTGCGTTTGTATACTGAGCGGGCGGGGGGGCTGAATGCGCAGACAGACCGTTTTTTACAGGAGAATCTGTTTCATGTTTCATCGGTTCAACTGGCGGAGGATATCCAGACTATTGTCGCACTGGTAGCAGCCGGGATCGGCGTGGCGTTGCTACCCGAAAGCGTCGTGCATATTGCGCCGCCGGAGCTGAAAATACTTCCGCTCACCGGCCCTGCGACGCGCTGGCAGGTGGGGATTGCATGGGACGCCCGGAATGAAGATGTCATTCGCGATAACTTTGTGCGGATGGTGACTGAAAATCTCAAAGCCGCTGCCTGTATATAGAACGGTCCGGAATGTGGCCCGCGCCATCAGGCCGACGGCGATGAGTTCACCAATGCGAAAGACCCTGACCAGAATTCAGTTTCTGTTTCCAGCCGTGCGTTCAGGAAAGCCTGAACTACCCGTCTTTGTTCAGGTAAATTCCTGGCCGGGTGATGACCCAGGTGTAGTCAGGTTCGTTAACCGGTGTGTAACCAAACTTTTGATACAACCACGGCGCGGTAGAAGTAAAGAGTGCCATCCGGCGAAGTTTTGCTGTGACCGGATGCGACTGCACACATTCGATCAGCCATGCGCCCAGATTTTTCCCCTGATAATCTTCCAGCACATAGACATCACACAGGTAAGCAAAGGTGGCGTAGTCCGTGATAAAGCGGGCGTAACCGATCTGTTTTCCGTCGTCGAACAACCCGAAGTTCAGGCTGTTTTCTGCGCCAGCGCGCACCGTCTGTTCGTCAATGCCCGGCGCCCAACTTGACCGGGTCAGGTAGGCGTGAATTGCCGGAATATCCAGTTTTTGAAAATCGGTAGTGATCAGATAAGTGTCTTTGGTCCAGTTGCATACAGCTTTCAGGTTTGTCACGGGAACCTCACAAGTTCGTTGAAAACAGGTCGTTTTCTACCTTACCGGCTAACGCTGAGAAATTCACCCGCGTTATAGTTGCCAGGGTATGTGCCCGGCCTTTGACGCGCCGCACTATAAAAATCAGGCCGGATGATGTATCCTGCACTGATTATTGGTATGCTGTATATAATTACAGTATAAGGAGCGAATCATGGCTGTTGAAACAAAATTTGTTGTGGTCAGAAAAGGTGAAGAGAAAATGACTTTTGCCAATAAGAAAGAAGCAGACGCTTACGACAAGATGCTGGACATGGCGGATGCTTTTACTGAATGGCTGTTACAGAGCAATATCGGGATGGATGAAGCACTGGCGGAAAACATTGCACTTCACCTCGCCGAGCAGAAAGACACCGTCCAGCATATTCTGCGCACCAGCAAATTGCCGGAAGCAGAAATCGCACACCAGCCCGCCGCTGAAACGCCAGCAGAAGCAGAAGCAGAAGAAGTGGTCGCAGAAAACGTGGCTGTTGAAGAAAATGCTGCCGAAGAAAATGTTGCCGAAAAACCTGCCACGGCCAAAAAAGTCCGTGCGGTAAAAGCCGCGTAACAGAGAGAACAGCGTGCGTAACGGCACGCTTTCTTCCCCCCTGATACCACGCTCAGTATTTCAGTGGCAAACGGATCACTTCTTTCAGAATACCGTTGTGCAGCCTCACATATCCCCCCTGTTTCAATTGTGAAAGCACTTTCATGATCGTGCTGCGTGAAAGGTGCGTCTTAAGCTGAATGTAATGGGCAGCAGGAATATTTTCGCGTATTTCCGGCGGTTCTTTCATGAGTTCCATGAGCTGGTGGCGCAGAATTTCATAGGATGTCGGTGCCGTCAGCATTGTGCTTTTGACATAGAGATTGTTGGTCATCCTGAAAAAGTGCTTTGCCATTGGCTCCCACAACTCCAGACGATCAATCAGGGCATGCATCTCCGCCACGGTGGAGACGGCAATCTCAGATTCATCCTGCGCCTGAATAAACATTCTGGCCTCTGAGGGCACCGCACCGCCAATACCAATGATGCCCGGCACTGACAACGTACCTATCAGCACAGGTTCGTCGTTATGAAAGGTTTTAAACCAGCCTTTGCGAATGAAATAACAATAAAATTCCCCCTTCTCATACAGATGGAAGCGCGAGCCCGCGGGGACAGTACGGAACTGGAGATAGGGAATAAGCTCGGCAAATAGCTCAGCGGTAGCCTGACTGAGGTCTTTGCCTTTATCACTCTCGGTAACCATCGTTATTAACCTCGTCAGGCAGCAACAGCAGGGAATTACCTTAAATTTAGCAGAGTTCCCTGTCCGGTGAATGCGGTCTTAAGAGGCCGTTTGGGGCATAATCCTCTTTCCCCCGCCATGCAAAAGGACACGCAATGAAAGCTGAACATGAGTATTCACTGAAAACCCTCCCGGCTCCCGCGACTTACCCTCACATTCCCACCCCGGTGTTATCCGATGAAACCATGGCGTCACGCCTGCGTCATATCCTTCACGCGATGCAACAGCATCAGCTCGACAGCCTGGTGATTTATGCCGACAAAGAACACGGCGGCAATTTCGAATATCTTGCGGGTTTTATCCCGCGCTTTGAAGAAGCCTTGCTGGTGGTGCGCGCGACCGGTGAGCTGACTTATGTTATGGGGAATGAAAATCTGAAACTGGTTCCCCATGCGCGCAACGCGGGTCGCTGCCTGCATGCGCCGGTGTTTTCCCTGCCCAACCAGCCGATGAAACATCATCAGCCGCTGCACGATTTGCTTAAATCTGCCGGTATTACTGACGTGCAGCACGTTGGCATCGCAGGCTGGAAACTGTTCAGATGTGACCCTGTCACGGATAAAACCACCTTTGATGTGCCCGCGTTTGTCCTCGACGCAGTCCGAAAGGCCGCGGGCGTGGCTGGAGATGTGGTCAACGCCACCGGTCTGTTTACCTCGCCAGAAAACGGTGTGCGGCGGATTAATACCGCTAATGAAGTGGCGTTTTATGAATACGGCGCCAACCTGGCCTCCACTCAGGTGCTTGCGGCGCTGGATACGATTGCACCCGGCAAATCAGAAAAAGAAATCGGTCAGTTACTGGCAGGAGAAGGCCAGCACGGGAACGTGATTATGATTGCCGCGACGGGCGAGCGTTTCGCCCATGCGAATCTGTATCCTTCCGACAAAACTATCCGGCGTGGCGATAAGTTTTCGCTCACCGCCGGATACAAAGGAGGCCTCACCAGCCGTGCGGCGTATGTGGTGGCGGCGGAAAATGAATTACCGGAAGAGGTGTCGGACTGGTTGCAGCGGCTTGCGATACCCTATTACCACACGGTAGTAACCTGGCTTGAAGCACTGCGTATCGGGCTGACCGGCGGCGAGCTTTATCAGCTTGTTGAGCAAACGCTGCCACAGAGCATCTATCACTGGCATCTCAATCCCGGTCATCTGGTTGCAGATGAGGAGTGGCTGTGTTCTCCGGTATACGGTGGCTCAGTGATCCCGTTTGAAAGTGGCATGTTGTTTCAGATTGATATTATTCCGTCATTACCCGGCTATGGTGGCAGCAGCATCGAAGATACGGTAGGGCTGGCAGATGAATCACTGCGAAAAGAGCTGGAAACGCAGTTCCCGGAGGTCTGGCAGCGTATGGTCACCCGTAAAAAATACCTGACGGACGTGCTGAGTATTCGCCTTTCCGAGGACGTGATTCTGCTTTCCAATACTGTCGGTTACCTGCGGCCTTTCCTGCTGGATAAGTCGCGGGCTTTGGTGCGGACGTAAAGCAATTTGCCTCGCCATTAAACCCGGTGAAGTTCTTCGCCGGGTTCTTATTTTCCTCTGAATTTTTTGCATTCATAATTTGTTACTTATTAAGATGAATCCTCTGCGCGACAGGGTTAATGTTAATAATTACTATTCACATTCTCATTTCGAGCTGTTCTGGTTAAAACAATAAATAGAAACAGACTCGCCCTTAAAAAAATTGCTATGGGAATGTGTTATGTCTTTGAATGGCAGGGTATATGACGTGCAGCAGGGTGCGTTAAAGGTAAGAAAAACATTTACGGTTTCCACACTGGCGCTGGCGATTTTTGTTCTGGTGAATCCGGCGCAGGCCGCTGAAACCGGCAGTGGGACGACAGGCACCGCGAATACCGCCGCATCCGGCTCGCAGCAGGATATGGTGATTGAAGGTTCGGCGACCGCCGCTGCCAGCGACGGGCAGGATTACGCGGTCAAAACCACCACTGCGGGCACCAAAATGAACCTGACGCCGCGCGATATTCCGCAGTCGGTCAGTGTGATCACCAAACAGCGCATGCAGGATCAGAACCTCCAGTCGGTGGGGGACGTGCTGAATAACACCACCGGCATCTCGACGGAAGTCATCGACAGCGAACGCGTATCCTATTCT